>NZ_JACAQC010000053.1:0-36966 GCF_013385345.1 Pseudomonas sp. I8001 | reverse complement strand
CCAATCTCAGCCATCACCCAAATAACGGATATGCCCCCACCCCAACCAGGAACGCCTCAGGACTTAGGCGTCAAATCCACCTTGAACCATTTTTCGCTGAGTTTCTTAACAGTCCCATCAGCAATCGCTTCTTTCAACGCCGCATCAAACTTGGCCTTCAACTCCGGATCGCTCTTGCGAAAACCCAGGCCCTCGCCATCACCCCAGATAGGGCCCTTGATCTGCGGCCCGGTATACGCCAGCCCCTTGTTCTCAGGCTTGGACATGATCGAATCAAGGAACGTAACGTCATCAAAAATCGCGTCAATACGGCCCGATTGCAGATCAAGAATCGCATCGGCCGACGTGTTGTACTCACGAATCGTCGCCACGTCCTTGAAGTTCTCATCAATGAACTTGGTGTAAATGATGCCTGAAGCGATCCCGATGGTTTTACCCTTCAGCGCCTGACGCAACGGCTCGATCGCATCGTGAATCGCCTTCGGATCAGCACTCAGCGTAATCGCATTCGCCGCCCCGGTTTTACCCGGCAGCAACGCCGCATCCTGCGCGACAAAGTTGGCCGGCGTCTGCGCGTAGGGAATCGAAAAATCCATGACCTGCTTACGGTCGTCAGTGATAACGATCGCATCCATCAACACATCAAACTTCCCTGCGTTGAGACTGGCAATCATGCCATCCCAGTTCTGCACGGTGATCTTGCACTGCAGCTTCATCTTGGCGCACAGGTAGTCCATCAGCTCAGGCTCGAAACCACTGATCTTCCCGCCTGGCAATGTCAGGTTCCAGGGCTCGTACGCGCCCTCGGTCGCGATGTTCACGGACGTCCAGTCCTTTGCCTGCAGTCCGGAAGCACTTGCCATCACTAGGGTCGCTACAGCAACAGAGCCTAACCAATTCGATTTTTTAGCGGTCATTTCTATTTCCTACCAATGTTTTGATGTGGGCTTAGGACTTTTTTCTCGAACGCATACAGGTTTGGGGACTGGCCGATTCGCTCTCCAGTCTGCACATGACTCCACATGTACATACATGTCATTGCAAAATATTTGCCAGCTTTTAAAAATAAATAACCTATTGATTTTCAAGGAAATTAAACATGGTTAGAAAATGTGCGCGGTTTTTTCGCCCTGTTTTGGGTCGATAGGTAGCGTTTTGCACCCGCCCGTGCGCTGTCAGGTGTCAGGCGTGGGGGCAGGGTTCGCGGCGAGTATTGGCGTGAATCCCAGGTGCTCAAGCAGTCGCGCCATATCGCGGACTGCGATCGACAGGGTCGCGGTATTCACCAGCGGATGGCAGAGAATCCTGTCGCCGTTCCACACCTCTTCGGCGATCACAACCTGGGTGACGCGCTGCACGTCATTGCACAACCCCAGCAATGACACCGCTCCCGGCTCCACGCCCAGGGTTTCCATCAGGCGGCGCGGCGAGGCGAATCTCAGGCCCTTGAGGCCGAGGGTTTGCGAGAGTGCACGCAGGTCCAGGCGCTGCTCGCTCTTGAGCACCACCAGGGTGGGATTCAAGCCTTTGGCATCGCACAGGAAGATGTTCTTGACCGCCTGCCCGCTGATTCCGATGTCCAGTTTGTCGGCTTCTTCGCAGGTGCGCACGGCGCTGTGTTCCACGTATTCATAGGCAATGGAGCAGGTATCGAGCAGGTGTAGAACGTCTTTGGGTTGAAGCATTCGCAAAGTCCCCGGGTATCGCTTTGTCTGCGCCAAAAATGGCAAAGGCCCGCCGTCCGAAAAGGAGGGCAGGCCGTTTGACGGCGTGGTTGTCAGTTCAGGTGATGGGCCACCAGGTCGTTGATTTTCCCGCTGCGCACCTGGTCAATCACACTGGCCATGTCAGCGTAAAACGCGCGGTCGTTATCCGCCACCGGCACTTCACTGCGCACCAGGTCATAGACCGCCTTGGTCGCGGTCGATGCCTTGTTCACATCGTGGAAATCCAGGGCCTGGCACGCGACCAGCACTTCGATGGCCACCACCGACTGGAGTTTTTGCGAGACTTTGTAGGCCTTGATCACCGCGTTGTAGGCCAGGCTGACCGGGTCTTCCTGGTTGCCGCAGGTCGAGACGCTGTCGATCGACGACGGCATCGACAGGGTTTTCATCTCGGCGTACAGCCCGGCGGCGGTGTACTGGACGATCATGTAGCCGCTGTTCAGGCCCGGGTTGCGCACCAGGAAGGCCGGCATTTCGCTGAAGTGCGAGTTGATCATGCGGTCGGTCCGGCGCTCGGAAATTTTCGCCAGGTTGGTCAGCGCCACACACAGTGTGTCGGCTGCAATCCCGATGTAGGTGCCGTCGAAGTTGGCGCCGGAAATCGCGATACCGTCACCGTCGTCCAGCGGGAAAATCACCGGGTTGTCGCCCGAAGAATTGATTTCGCGCTCGATGGTTTCCCGCGCGTAGTTGATGAACTGCCGGGAAGCACCATGCACTTGGGGGATGGCACGCAGGCTGTAGACGTCCTGCAGGCGGTAATCGATGTTGTCTGCGATGAGCTGGCTGTCGTGCAGGATAGCCTTGATGTTGGCGGCGGTTGCGGCCTGTGCGGGGTGAGCCTTGATCGAGTGGTAGCGCGGGTCGAACGCGCGGATGGTGCCCTTGAGCGCCTCCAGCGACATGGCCGCCGCCACGTCCGCCAGGTCGGCAGCCTGCATCGCGTTGTACAGCGCCAGCGTAGCGATGGCGGTCACCGACGTGGTGCCGTTCAACATCGCCAGGCCTTCCTTGCACTGCAGGTCGGTCGGTTGCAGGCCGACCTGTTGCAGGGCGGTTGCGCCATCCACCAGTGCACCGCCCTTGACGCTGGCGCGGCCTTCGCCGAGCAGCACCAGGGCCAGGTGGCCTTCTACCGCGAGGTAACCCACCGAGCCTTCGCCCGGCGCAAAGGGCACCACGTCGTGGTTGAGCAGGCCGGCGATCAGTTCCAGCAGTTCCAGGCGCACCCCGGAGTAGCCTTTGCCCAGGCTGATCAACACCATCAACTGGATCGCCCGCACCTGTTCACGCACCAGCGGTTCGCCGACGGAAACAGCGTGGGAACGCACGATGTTGACTTGCAGTTCCTTGGCGTTTTCCGGCGAGATCACATGCCGCACGTTGTCGCCAAAACCGGTGGTCACGCCGTACACCAAACGGTTTTCATCGAGGAATCGCTCGATCAACCCACGGGACTTTTTAACCCGGTTCTTGTAACTGTCGGCGAACGAAACAGTGGCCGAATAGCGGGCGATCGCCACGAACTCTTCGATGCTGGGTTCTCTGTCGCCTAACACGACATGGGTAATTTGTTCAGGCAGGGTTTTCATCAGCGACTCCAGCAGGGCGTAACGCAATGGGGGGGGAAGTGGTTTCACTCTACGGGTTGCACTAGCTGAAGAAAATATGGGGTTTTCTGTTATTTTTAGTAGAAAATCTAAACTGCTGAAGTCGCGAGATTCCCCCATGAGCCGTTTACCGCCGTTGCGCGCGTTGCAAGTGTTTGAAGTGGTGGGCCACTGCGCCGGTATGTCCCAGGCGGCGATTCGCCTAGGGATCTCGGTGGGCGCTGTCAGCCAGCAAATGAAACTGCTCGAAGATGCCCTTGGCATGAAGCTGACGCTCAAGGACGGCCAGCGCCTGCGCTTGAACAGCGTCGGCGAACGCCTGCATGCACGCTGCACCGCGGCGTTCGAAGAACTCAGGCTGGCGGTGGCCGAGGCCGAGCGGGCGAAGAATCCCAACAACCTGTATATCAGTTGCCTGCCTTCGCTGATGACCAAATGGCTGTCGCCGCTGATCGACGAGTGGGGGCAGGACGAAACCGACCTGGACATCTACCTCGACAGCACCCTCGATGATGCATCGGGGGAGGAAAGTGCCGACTTTCGCATCGGTTATGGCGAGCACCCCGAGCATGCCGGGCATAGCGTGCCGCTGTTCCGCGATTGTGTGGTGCCCACCTGTTCACCGCAGTTGCTGGAACGGGTTGCGTGCGCGCGGGACTTGCTCGATTACCGCCTGATCGGCATCGACTCGCGGCCCAAATTCGATTCGCCGCCTTCGTGGACCCAATGGTTCAGCGAGCTGGAAGGGCAAACCGGCCAGCCCATCGTGATCCGCCGCAATTATTCATCATCGATTACCGCGATCCAGGCGGCCATCGACCGGCAAGGCATCGTGCTGGCGCAGTTCTCAATGATCGCCGGGGACCTGCGCGCCGGTCGGCTGGTGATTCCCTGGCGGTTCGCCGTGCCGCTGGCGGCGCCGTACTACCTGAGTTGGCACCCCAATACCCTGCACAAACAGCAGTGCCGCGGGTTTCAACGCTGGATGATCGGGCAGGGGCAGAAACAGGAGAAAATTACCGCTGCCATGCTTTCTGCTGCGCACTTTGATCATTAAGTTGTCACTTACGGTCATTGAGCGCCAGCCGGCGGACTCTTAGTCTGTGGGACATAAACCGATGGAGTGCCATTCGAGCGCTCCACGTCCCGTGATGATCCGTTGTGGAGCTGTACCATGACCGCTGCTGCCTACCCGCACTTGCTGGCCCCGTTGGACCTGGGTTTTACCACCCTGCGCAACCGCACCCTGATGGGCTCGATGCACACCGGCCTTGAAGAAAAACCCGGCGGCTTCGAGCGCATGGCGGCCTATTTTGCCGAACGTGCCCGTGGCGGCGTGGGCCTGATGGTCACCGGCGGCATTGGCCCCAACGATGAAGGTGGGGTGTATGGCGGTGCGGCCAAGCTGACCACCGACGAAGAAGCGCAGAAGCACAAGATCGTCACCCGGGCGGTGCACGAGGCGGGCGGCAAGATCTGCATGCAGATCCTCCACGCCGGGCGTTATGCCTACAGCCCGAAGCAGGTGGCACCGAGCGCAATCCAGGCGCCGATCAACCCGTTCAAGCCCAAAGAGCTGGACGAAGAAGGCATCGAAAAACAGATCAATGATTTCGTCACCTGCTCGGTGCTGGCCCAGGTCGCCGAGTACGACGGCGTGGAAATCATGGGTTCGGAAGGCTACTTCATCAACCAGTTCCTCGCCGCCCACACCAACCACCGCACCGACCGTTGGGGTGGCAGCTACGAAAACCGCATGCGTCTGCCGGTGGAAATCGTGCGCCGGGTGCGCGAAGCCGTAGGCCCGAATTTCATCATCATCTTCCGCCTGTCGATGCTCGACCTGGTGGAAGGCGGCAGCACCTGGGAAGAGATCGTGCAGTTGGCCAAGGCCATCGAGCAGGCCGGTGCAACCATCATCAACACCGGCATCGGCTGGCACGAAGCGCGGATCCCGACCATCGCCACCAAGGTGCCGCGTGGCGCGTTCAGCAAGGTCACCGCGAAGTTGCGCGGTGCGGTGCAGATTCCATTGATCACCACCAACCGGATCAACACCCCGGAAATCGCCGAGCAGATTTTGGCCGAAGGCGATGCCGACATGGTCTCGATGGCTCGCCCATTCCTCGCCGACCCGGACTTCGTCAACAAGGCTGCCGAAGGCCGCGCCGATGAGATCAACACCTGCATCGGCTGCAACCAGGCCTGCCTGGACCACACCTTCGGCGGCAAGCTGACCACCTGCCTGGTCAACCCGCGTGCGTGCTACGAGACCGAGCTCAACTACCTGCCGGTCAAGCAGATCAAGAAAATCGCCGTGGTCGGTGCCGGTCCTGCGGGCCTGGCGGCCGCCACCGTCGCCGCCGAGCGTGGGCATCAGGTGACGCTGTTCGATTCGGCCAGCGAGATCGGCGGCCAGTTCAACATCGCCAAGCGTGTGCCGGGCAAGGAAGAGTTCTTCGAGACCCTGCGCTACTTCAAGCGCAAGTTGCAGACCACTCACGTCGAACTGTGCCTGGACACCCGGGTCGACGTTGAGCAGCTTGTTGCGGGCGGTTATGACGAGATCATCCTCGCGACCGGCATCGCGCCGCGTATTCCGACGATTCCCGGTGTGGAAAACGCCAAGGTATTAAGCTACCTCGACGTGATCCTGGAGCGTAAGCCGGTGGGCCATCGCGTGGCGGTGATCGGTGCCGGCGGTATCGGTTTTGACGTCTCGGAATTCCTCGTGCACCAGGGCGTGTCCACCAGCCTGGACCGCGAGGCGTTCTGGAAAGAGTGGGGCATCGACACCCACCTGGAAGCCCGCGGCGGTGTGGCCGGGATCAAGCCCGAGCGCCATGCGCCGGCGCGTGAAGTGTTCCTGTTGCAGCGCAAGACCTCCAAGGTCGGCGACGGCCTGGGCAAGACCACCGGCTGGATCCACCGCACCGGCTTGAAGAACAAGCAGGTGCAGATGCTCAACAGCGTCGAGTACCTGAAGATCGACGATGAGGGCCTGCACATCCGCATCGGCGCCGAGGGTGAACCGAAGGTGCTGGCGGTGGACAACATCGTGATCTGCGCCGGGCAGGACCCGCTGCGGGAATTGCAGGATGGCCTGGTGGCGGCCGGGCAGAACGTGCACCTGATCGGCGGCGCGGACGTGGCGGCCGAGCTGGATGCCAAGCGCGCCATCAACCAGGGTTCGCGCCTGGCGGCCGAGCTGTAAACACGTAAAAGGGGCGGTGGTAGACTACCGCCCCTTTTCTTGTGCAGAACCGCCCTCATGGGTCCTTTCGACTGGCTTCCCCACGCGCCCCTTGAACCCCTGAAGCTGGACTGGATGGGGCCGGTGGAAGTCGCCGTGCTGCGCCTGGATCGCATCGACCCGCTGATCAGCGGCAACAAGTGGTTCAAGCTCACCGAGCACCTGGCGCAAGGCCGGGCGGCGGGCGCCAGCGGGATCATCAGCCTGGGCGGCGCTTACTCCAATCACCTGCATGCACTGGCGGCGGCCGGGAAACGCTTCGGCTTTCCTACCGTTGGCTTGCTGCGTGGCCATCCGCAAGACACACCCACGATGCTCGACCTCAAGGCCTTCGGCATGCAACTGCATTGGCTGGGGTATGGCGGCTATCGCGCGCGCAACGAGCCGGACTTCTGGCTGCCCTGGCGCGAGCAGTATCCGCACCTGCACCCGGTACCTGAAGGCGGCGGGGGCCTGGCGGGCGCGTTGGGTTGCGGGGTTTTGGTGAATCAGGCGCAGGCGCAATTAAACGGCCTGGGCTGGACGGACTATCACGGTTGGTGGCTGGCGGCAGGCACCGGTACTACATTGGCGGGATTGGTGCTGGCGGAGGCGGGCGCGCATCCGGTATATGGCGCCCTGGCGGTGCCCGACGACCACGGGGTGGCGCAACAGGTGCAGGCGCTTGTGCAGCAGGGTTATGAATTGCTGGAGGCCAGCCGGGGCGGCTTTGCCAAGGTTGATCCCGAGTTGCTGGCCTTTATCGACGCTACCGAGCAAGCCTGTGGCCTGGCGCTGGAGCCGCTGTATACCGGCAAGGCGTTATTGTCGTTGAAACAACAGATTGAAGCTGGGAGATTTTCCCCCGGCACCCGCCTGATCTTCGTCCACACCGGCGGCCTGCAAGGCCGCCGGGGTTTCCCTGTTGCACCCGGTTAATGTAGGAGCTGGCTGCCACATTCAATCCGTGGGCTCACTGAATGCTCCCTCTCTTGCCGGGCATCATCCGCAACGCAGTGTTGTCGCGCATCACATAGTGATGGGCCAACCCGGCCAACGCATGCAGCCCGATCAGCCAGTAACCGACCTTGCCGAACAGCACATGCCAGCTTTCAATCTCCTTGGCCAACGCCTTGTTTTCGGCAATCAACGGCGGCAGCTCGATGCCGTAGAACATCACCGAATGTCCCTCGGCGCTGACGATCAGCCAGCCGGCGATGGGCATGCCGATCATCAAGGCGTACAGCGCCATGTGCATCAGGGTGGCGAGGAGGGTTTGCCATTGCGGCGGGGCCGGTACGATCTTCGGTGCCACGCCCAGGCTGCGGGCGAACAACCGTAGCCACACCAGCACAAACACCGTCAGGCCGAACATGAAGTGCATTTCCACGATCAACGTACGTGCGCCGCTGCCTTTGGGAAACTGCCCGCGTAACTCAATGCAGGCGTAGACCACCGCCAGCAGCACCACCATCAGCCAGTGCAACGCAATCGACATGGTGCTGTAACGCGTATCGGAATTTTTCCAGGGCATCGCTTTCTTCCTCACTCATCAGGGCAAACCTCCGTTCTTTGCGACGGAGTCCTTTCAATGTAAGCCTGTTTTACGAGGTTTGCCCGTGAGAGGAAGACGAAGAAGCGATGTTTTGACACCGATCAGTTGCCCTGCGGCATTTCACCCCGTGCCAGGCGCTGGTTGATGTCGGCGATCACCGCAGGCAGGTCGGTGATGGTGTCGATCATGTAGTGTGGGCGCGAGCCTTCGAACATGGCCTGGATACGCGTGCGTTCGCTGGCGAGTGTGCCGGCGTCGAGGGCGCGGAACTGCTCGTAGGTCAGGCCCAGGGCGTTGCCCGAACAGGTCAGCGCCACGGTCCACATCCCGGCGCGACGGCCTTCGAGGATGCCCGGCACGGTGTCGTCGATCTTCACGCAGGCCGCGACATCATCAATCCCGAGGGCGATCACGTTGGCCAGGGCCTGTGCCGGCCATGGGCGGCCGTTGGGCACTTCGTCGGTGGCGACCACGTGGTCGGCGATATAGCCATTGGTGGCAGCCAGTTCGACAACCTTGTCCATCACCTGCTTGGGGTAGCCGGAGCACGAACCGATCTTGATCCCTTGCTGGCGCAGGTTGGCGATAGTGTCCAGGGCACCGGGGATCAATGCCGAGTGCTCGGCGATCTTCTCGATCTGCAGCGGCATGAAGCGCTGGTAGATGGCGGTCACATCATCGTCAGTCGGTGTGCGGCCAAAGGCCTTGCGATAGCGCTCGGCCACCTGCGGCTGGTCGCACAGGGTGCGGATGTGGTCCCACTTGCCCATGCCCATCGGGCCACGGGCTTCTTCGATGGAGACCTGCACGTCGAACTCGGCGAAGGCTTCGACAAAAATCTGCGTGGGCGCGAACGAGCCGAAATCGACCACGGTGCCGGCCCAGTCGAGGATCGCGGCTTGAAGCTGGGTTGGGTTTGCGTAGTTCATGGTTCAGATCCTGTGAGTAGTGGGCAGTCAGATGTCGAGCACGTTCATTTCTTGCAGCACCTCGGCTACCGCCGCGACCGCGGCTTGCATCTCGGCCTGGTTCACATGGCCGATGCAGCCCACGCGGAAGGTTTCCACCTGGGTCAATTTGCCGGGATAAAGGATGAAGCCCTTGGCCTTGACCCGTTCGTAGAACTCCTTGAACTGGTAGCGCGGGTCTTTCGGCGCGTGGAAGGTAACGATGATCGGCGCCTGGATCGCGGCGGGCAGGAAGCTGCGCAGGCCCAGTTCGGCCATGCCGTCCAGCAATGCCTGGCAGTTGTCGGCGTAGCGCTGGTGCCGGGCGGGCAGGCCGCCCTCTTCGTTGTATTGCAGCAGCGCTTCGTGCAGCGCCGCCACCACGTGGGTCGGCGGCGTGAAGCGCCATTGGCCGGTCTTGGCCATGTAGCTGTGCTGGTCGAAAAGGTCCATCGCCAGGGAGTGGCAGTTGCCTTGGGCTGCAGCCAGCGCCTGCTTTTCAGCGAACACAAAACCCATCCCCGGTACGCCTTCCAGGCACTTGCCGGAGGCGGCGATCAGCGCGTCGAACGGCACCTCTCGGGCGTCGATCGGCAGCGCGCCGAAGGAACTCATGGCGTCGATAATCAGGCGCTTGCCGTGGCGGGCGATGACCTGGGCGATCTCGGGCAACGGGTTGAGAATCCCGGTGCTGGTTTCGCAATGGATCAGTGCGACGTGGGTGATGCCCTTGTCGGCGTGCAACAGGCGGTCGACGTCGGCGGCGGTGGTGGGTTCATCCTCGGCAGTTTCAAAGGTACTGAACTCGCGGCCGAGCACTTCGCAAATCTTCGCCAGGCGCTTGCCGTAGGCGCCGTTGATGAGCACCAGCACCTTGCCGTCCCGTGGCACGAGGGTGCCGATGGCCGCTTCCACGGCAAAGGTGCCGCTGCCTTGCAATGGCACGCAATGGTGGCTGGCGGTGCCGTTGACGATCACCAGCAGTTGCTCGCAAAGACTGGCGGTCAGTTGATTGAAGCGGTCATCCCATGAACCCCAGTCGACCATCATGGCCTGGCGGGTGCGGGCCGAGGTGGTCAAGGGCCCCGGGGTCAGCAGGATCGGCGCGGCAGTGCTCATTCGTGTGTCCTCGCAAAACATTGGGATGAAGTTACGGCGCCTAAATTGCAGTTTGGCTTGTCATCAATCAAATTGTTTGTTGTTATGCGAGCTATCAGTGAGGCCGATAGCTATGAACCTGTTTCAACTGCGTGCGTTTGATGCGGTGGCCCGCGAGGGCAGTTTTACCCGGGCGGCCGAGCGCCTGTTTATCAGCCAGCCGGCGGTGACCGGGCATATCAAGGCGCTGGAGGAGCACTACCAGATCGCGCTGCTGCGGCGTACCGCGCGGCGGGTGGAGTTGACCGAGGAGGGCACCAAACTCGCGGCGATCACCCGGGCGATCTTCGGCCTGGTGGAAGAGGCGCAGACGTTGCTGGAGGCCAACCGGCAATTACTTACCGGGCGCCTGGAAGTGGCGGCGGACGGGCCGCACATGGTCATGCCGATGCTGGCCAGCCTACGGCAGCGGTATCCGGGGATTACTGTCAATTTGCGCCTGGGCAATGCGCAGGAAACCCTCGCGGCGCTGTTGTCGGAGCGCGCCGATGTGGCGGTGTTGACCGAGGTGGAGCCGCGCAAGGGCCTGCACTTGCAGCCGTTGATCGAGTCACGGATTTGCGCGTTGGTGCCGGCCGGCCATCCGTGGCTGGCGGAGCCTGCGGGGATTCGGCTGGAGCAATTGGATCAGGTGATCATGGTGTTGCGTGAACCCAGCTCAATTACGCGGCGGACCTTTGACGATGCCTGCGCCCAGGCCGGCGTGCAGCCCCGGGTGTTGCTGGAACTGGACAGCCGTGAGGCGGTGACGGAAGCGGTGGCGGCCGAGTTGGGGGTTGGGGTGGTGTCGTCGATGGAAGTCAGCCGGGATCCGCGGGTGCACGCGATTCCGATCCAGGGCGAGGGGCTGGTGAACCGGCATGTGATCGGGTGCATGGAGCGGCGGCGGGAGTTGCGGTTGATTCAGGCGTTTTTCGAGTTGGCGCCTTAGAGGGTGTTGGCTTGAGATCTAGTTGGCCCCTTCGCGAGCAAGCCCGCTCCCACATTCGACCGCGTTCCATCGGTAGAACTCGGTCAACTGTGGGAGCGGGCTTGCTCGCGAAGGGGGCCTCAACTTCACCGCAAACTTTCCCGCACAATCTCCAGAAACGTCGCCACCACCCGCCGCGAACTCTGCTCCTTCAAGCACACCAGTGTTTCCTTCATCCGCTGCGTACAGTCACGGATCGGCATCGCATACACCCGCGAATCTGCGCCAAACTCCGCAGCCGACACCACCCCCACGCCAATCCCCACCACCACCGCCTCCCGCGCGGCTTCGCGGCCTTCCACCTGGATCGCCGGGCGAATGCGCAGCCCGGCCTGGTGCATTTCCTGCTCCAGGGTCTGGCGGGTCACCGAGCCGATTTCCCGCAACACCAGCGGCGTATCGTCCAGGTCCGCCAGGCAGATCGACTCGCGGCCCGCCCACGGGTGGTTGCGGGCGACAAACGCGAGCAATTGGTCATCGGGCAGCGGCAGTGACAGCAGCCGCTCGTCGTCCACATCGCGCCCCAGCAGCGCGAGGTCGGCCTGGTAGTTGTACAGGCGAAACAGTGATTCATCGGTGTTGCCGGTTTCGATCTTCACGCTGATGCCCGGGTACAACTGGCAGAAGCGCGCAATCTGCGGCAGCACATGCACCGGGGCGTCCACCGCGAGTGTCAGGGTGCCGGTTTGCAAGGCGCGGGAATCCTGCAACAGCTCTTCGGCTTCCGCCGCGACGGCAAACAGACGCTGGGTGATGCTCAACAGGCGCTCGCCGAGGTCGGTCAAGCGCACCGAACGTTTGTTGCGATGAAACAGCAGCACGCCGAAACGTTCCTCAAGCTTGCGCACCTGGTCGGAAATGGCCGGCTGGCTGAGGAACAAGCGTTCGGCGGCGTGGGTAAAACTGCCGTGTACGGCCACCGCATGGAAGGCTTTGAGTTGCGCGTGAGACACCGACATCGCGAATCCTCTTACAAGCTCAGCTTATATTTGAAATACGATAAATCGATTTTACCTATTAGTCAGCCATTGCTTTGATAGCCCCAGTCGCCGTAGGTCGAGTCCTACACCTTCGGCGGCCATGGGTCTTCTGCGTGCTCACCAGCGGGACTCATCTGACCAATACCGCGCCCCTCCAAGCGCCGGTACTGCAGTGCTCAACAATAAAAATACAGGCGTTTGCTTTTCATTCTGCCGGCACACTCACACCCGAGGTCAGAACCACCATGAATACTCCCTTGAGTCACATCAAGCGTTGGCGCGTGCAGATTTTCGCCATCACCTGGCTGGCGTACGCGGCCTTCTATTTCACCCGCAAGGCTTTTTCGGTGGCCAAGCTGGGGATCGTCGACGACCCGAGTTTCCCGCTGGACAAGATGATGATGGCCAACCTGGATGGCATTTACCTGGCGGCCTACGCCGTTGGCCAATTCACCTGGGGCATGCTCGCCGACCGTTTCGGGCCGCGTGTGGTGGTACTCGGCGGGTTGCTGATTTCAGCCGCCGCCGCCCTGGTGATGGGCACGTTTGCCACGTTACCGATCTTTGTCACGTGCATGTTGATCCAGGGCCTGGCCCAGTCCACCGGCTGGTCCGGGCTGTGCAAGAACCTTGGCAGTTTCTTCCCGGCGCAGCAGCGTGGCCGGGTGCTGGGTTTATGGAGCTCGTGCTACGCCTTTGGTGGCCTGGTGGCGTCGCCGTTTGCCGGATGGTGGGCGTATACGCTGATCGGCACCTGGCATGCGGCATTTATCTCCAGTGCGGCTGTGGTCTTCGTGGTCGCGGTGCTGTTTTTCATTTTCCAGCGCGACACGCCACAGGATGTGGGGTTACCGGCAGTGGAGCCGGAACCGGAACAGACTGCCGCCGAGAAGAACGCCAGTGTGCTGGAACCGCTGCGGGCCATTTTGCGCAACCGTACTGTGTTGACCCTGGGGCTGGCGTACTTTCTGTTGAAACCGGCGCGTTACGCGATCCTGTTGTGGGGGCCGGTGATTGTGTATGAGCAGATGCCGTCGGTGGGCAAGGTCGGCGCGGCGATTGTGCCGACGGCGTTCGAGCTGGCGGGGTTGCTGGGGCCGATCATGATCGGCATGGCGTCCGACAAACTGTTCGGCGCCCGGCGCATGCCGGCCTGTGTCCTCAGCCTGCTGGCACTGACCGTGGCCCTGGCGTTGTTCATGGGCGCCTTGCACACCGGCAGTGTGGCGCTGGTGATGGCGCTGCTGTTTGTGATGGGCCTGACCCTGTACGGGCCGGACTCGATGATCAGCAGCACCGCCGCCATCGACTTCGGCACCGCCAAGGCCGGCGCGACGGCGGCGGGGTTCGTCAACGGCTGCGGTTCGGTGGGGGCGATCCTTGGCGGCTTGCTGCCGGGCTACTTCGATACGGTCACGGTGTTTATCGTGTTTGCCGGTGCCGCGCTGTTTTCCTCCCTGGTGTTGATGCCGTACTGGAACGCCAGGCCGGCGGTGCTGGCGCAGGTGGGCGACTTCGTGCCCGACCGTGAACGCGCCATCAATCCCTTGCGGACCTGAGGGGCATGGCCGGTTTTTTGGTGGATTAGAGTGTTTCAGCGCTATAAACTCTGCCCCCAAAGCGCCGGCCAGTAGACGTCTCGGCGCGATGGACAGAAGAGAGTGAGTCATGGGCGCACAGTGGAAAGTCAAACATAAAGAAGCGGCATCCAATGCCAAGGGCAAGATCTTCGGCAAGCTGGTGAAAGAGATCACCATTGCCGCCCGCAACGGTGCCGACACTGCTACCAACGCACATTTGCGCCTGGTGGTGGAGCAGGCCAAAAAGGCCTCGATGCCCAAGGAAACCCTGGAACGCGCGATCAAGAAAGGCGCCGGTCTGCTCGGTGAGACCGTGCAATACCACCGCGTAACCTACGAAGGTTTTGCCCCGCACCAGGTGCCGCTGATCGTTGAATGCGTGACCGACAACATCAACCGCACCGTGGCGGAAATCCGCGTGGCGTTCCGCAAGGGCCAACTTGGCGCTTCCGGCTCCGTGGCCTGGGACTTCAACCATGTGGGCCTGATCGAAGCCTCGCCGGACAGCCCGGAAGCCGATCCGGAAATGGCCGCGATTGAGGCCGGTGCCCAGGATTTCGAGGCAGGCGAAGAAGAGGGCACGACCTTGTTCATCACCGAGACCACTGACCTGGACGCCGTGCAGAAAGCCTTGCCGGAGCAGGGTTTCACCGTGCTGTCGGCCAAGCTCGGCTACATCGCGAAGAACCCGGTGAGCGGTTTGAGCGATGAGCAGATGGCTGAAGTCGAAGCCTTCCTGGAAGGCCTGGACAACCATGATGACGTGCAGGACATGTTCGTCGGGTTGGCGGGTTAATTCTGATTTGATGTGAACCCGGTCCAAATGTGGGAGCGGGCTTGCTCGCGAATACGGTGTACCAGCCAAGCATGTATTGACTGACACACCGCATTCGCGAGCAAGCCCGCTCCCACATTGGGTTTAGCGGAGTTTGGAAAACTGCAACAAGCTTGTGATTTCCTCGAACCCGGGCCGGGCCGGCACCTCCGGCTGGCAGCAGTTGTCCCGCAAGGTTTCCAGCGCCACGCGCTTTTCCTCGCTCAACCCCGCATCAATCCTTTCCAGCAATTCTCCCAGCAACACCCCGAACGCCCTGACTTCGATGCGCTGCAACGCGCGGGTTTCCTGGCTGTCGACCGTGGCGTGAAACGACGCTGCACCAAAGTCCCCAAGCAGACATTCACCGGCTTCATTCCACAGAATGTTGTGGCCGTACAGATCACCGTGGGTGATGCCTTGCGCGTGCAGGTGCGCCGCCACCGAGGCGATGCCCCGGGCCATGCGCAGCGCAACGTCTGCGCTGAAACGGGTGCCGGGCTCGTAGATATCCCGGGTGCACGACGCCAGGCTCGGCAGCGCCGCAAGGTTGCGATAGTTCGGTTCGATCAGTTGCATCACCAGTGCCGCCTGGCCTTGGGGATGCTCGACGACCCGGCCTTCCACCTTGATCAAATTGGCATGCAATCCGGCGGCAATGCAGGCATGCATTTCGTGCAACGGCGAGCCGTCGCTGGTGATGCTGCCTTTGTACAGTTTGACCGCAACCGCCTTGGCCGGCCCGCCTGGCGGGGCCCAGGACGCCTTGCGGATGATGCCGGAGGCGCCTTCGCCCAACACTTCGCCCAGCACCAGCTCTGACCAGGGAATATTCGGCGTCGCGTCATGGCGGGCCTCTTCCACGGCCATCTCTACCGGATTACCGGCGTAGGCCAGCCAGGTCAGGCTCGGCAAGGTCAGCAACCAGTCCGGCAGGCGGGTCATGCGGTTGGAGGCGATGCGGATCAGTTCGAGGTTTTTGCACTGGGCGAGGCTTTGCGGCAACTGCTCCAGGTGGTTACCGGCCAGCATCAGTTTTTGCAGCAAAGGCCGTTCACCCAGTTCGTCCGGCAATTGGCTGATGTGGTTATCGGTGAGGATCAGCCAGCGCAGCAAGGGTGGTAGCGACGTCGCCGGGACACTGCTGATCTGGTTCGACTTGAAGCCGATCATGCTCAACTGCGCGCACTGGCCCAGGCATTGCGGCAGTTCGGTAAAGGCGTTTTCCGAACAGAACAGCACGCGCAAATGGGGCAGGCGGTGCAGGTCATCCGGCAGGCTGCTCAGGGCATTGCCGGTCAGGTTGAGGATTTCCAGGGAGTCGGCCAGGTCGAAGATTTCCCGAGGGAACTCGGTCAGCCCACAGCGCAGGTCCAGGCGTTTGATACCGGCCAGTTGGCCGGCCTTGAGTTGGGCAAGGGTATCCATGAACGGCGCGTCACTCGGCAATAGGGGCGTGAATGGCGCTCATGATAGCGGGTTGCGGCCCGATCTTCTGCAACTGCCCCAGGCGGCTGGCGGTGCGCGCCAAATCGATGGCCTGGCCGCTCAGGGATTGCTCCAGCGGCTGCTCGCCGATCAGCACCAATTGCTTGTCCTGGTCGTAGAGCACGTCCACCAGGTTGATGAACCGTTGCTGGGCGGCAATCGGACAGTCCGCCAGGTGCGGCAGGCCGTCGATGATCCAGCGTTCATAGTCGCGGCACAGCTGCAGGTAGTCCATGACGGCGGTCGGTTGTTCGCACAGGTCGCTGAAGGTGAAGGCAATGCTGCGGTCCTGGTGCCAGCGGGCAGTCAATTGCCGGGCTCCGACGGTCAGGCTGACCGGGGCCTGATCCACTGACGGCAGGCCCAGGGCTTGGCGTTGCGCGGCAGTCCCCGGCCACACGAACTGGCCAGCGCTGAACCGCTGATCGCCATGGGCCTGGGCCAGGCTGCGAAAATCCTGGGGGGCGCTGACTTCCATGACGTCCATGCGCGCGCTGATCAGCTCGATCACCGGCTTGAACCGCTGATGGTACAAGGGGTTCGGCAGCAACCCGGCGGGCGGATAATTGGAGGTTACCAGCACCCAGACTCCGCGCCGGAACAGGGCCTTGAACAGGCGGCTGATCAGCATCGCATCGCCGATATCATGTACGTGAAACTCGTCGAAGCACAGCACGCGGCAGCCATCGAGCAACTCATCCAGAGTCACGGCCAAGGCATCGCGCTGCTGGCGATGGGCAAACATTCCCTGGTGCAGACGGGCGAAAAAGTCGTGGAAGTGCACGCGCTGTTTCTCGGCAATCGGCAACGCCTGGAAAAAGCCGTCCAGCAACCAGCTCTTGCCCCGGCCGACGGCGCCGTGCAGGTACAGGCTGCGGGTAGGGCGCCCGGCCAGCAGATGGTCGGTTTGCCGGGCCATGGTCTCGATCACCTGTTGCTGGCTTGGGCTGAGGGTATAGCCCTGTTGCCGGGCCTTGCCCTGGAAGAATGCGCTGATACCGGGGGCGGCGGTGGTCGCCGCGGTTTTACCCAGCAACCGTTTGAGCAGGGGCGGTAAAGCAGCCAATGTCAGTCACTCTGTGTTTCGGTGGTCGCTCACTTTAGAGCGCCGGTTGCGGTTTGACCAATAGAGAAGCACGGCGCGAGCTATCTGGAAAAGGCATGGGTCAATGGATCCAAAACACCGACCTGACTGGCGGATTCCCTTCAAGTGACTAACCTCATACACAGCAGTCACCCCTGTATAAGGATTTGGGGCAGTGAAGGGACACGCAGTCTTGGCAATCATGAGCGCGATGCTCTGCAACACGGTTTATGGTGCACAGCTCCAGGTTGAGGTGCGTATCGACGTGCAGCGGGGGTGCCAGTTGGTCGGCACCACGCGTGAAGCAGGGATCGAGCAGCTCGGCGTACTGGATTTCGGCAGCGGCTCCCGGCTGGATGACCCGGCAGGCCCGTTGAGTGCAGCCTTGATCAGCCAGCGCCAGCCACGCCTGGAGTGCAACCCGGATACGCCGTATCAGATGCGTGTCGACGGCGGCCTGCATGGCGGCGCCGGCGAAGTACGTTACCTGGGCGCTGCTGCCCCCTCGATCAAACCCATTCCCTATCGAATTTATGCCGATGCCGCACGCCGCATCCCCTTGGCCGTGGACGTACCGTTGAGCGGCCGCGTGCCCGATTCCGGCACGGTGGACTTGCCACTTTATGGACGCATCGAGCCGCTCAAGGAAATACCGGCCGTGGGGCGTTATTCCGACCTGCTCAAAGTGACGGTGACATGGTAAGCCGCGCCCTGGCCTGCATCGCGCTGGGCGGCCTGTTGCTCCTGGCCGAGGACGCCCAGGCGGCGGTCGCCGGGCAGATTCACGCACGGCTGGTGATCACTGCCAGTTGCCAGGTAAGCAAAGGCACCGACAGCGCGCCGGTGAGCCCGGATGGCGGCTCGGCCTTGCTGGATTTCGGCAGCCACGGACCCACCTGGGACAAGGGCCTGGGCGCCGGCATCAGTGATAGCGACAAGGCCGCGCTGGCGGTGTCCTGCAACCCGTCGGTGGTGAGCAGTTTCACCGTGACCATCGACGGCGGCGCCCACGGCGACGGCGTCACCCGGCGCTTGAGCAATGGCCGGCAAACCATACCGTATCGGCTGTCGGCCGATCCTGCGGGCCGAAGCACCTACAGCATCGGCCAGCAACGCAATTTCGTCGTGACCAAGGGCGCACAGGTACCGATCCCGGTATTCGGCTCGGTGGTGGCGAATACCAGGGCCCTACCGGCCGGCATCTACACAGACACCCTGACGGTGACTCTGGATTGGTAATTCATGAGGATGGACATCAT
The DNA here is from genome assembly GCF_013385345.1 of Pseudomonas sp. I8001. NCBI lineage: Bacteria > Pseudomonadati > Pseudomonadota > Gammaproteobacteria > Pseudomonadales > Pseudomonadaceae > Pseudomonas > Pseudomonas sp. I8001. Next base: position 18,562 of record NZ_JACAQC010000053.1, on the reverse strand, counting down.
GCATGCACTTGTATCTAAAGCAGTTCTCCCATTGGTCGCACTGGCCTGGGTATCGGGTGCCCAGGCGGCCACGACGGTCACCGGGCAGATCAGCTCCACGCTGATCCTGACCAACAGTTGCCTGGTCAACGGCGTGGGCGGCACCACCGGTTTGAACTTCGGTACGATCAATTTCGGTACCACCGACAGCCAGTTCACCACTCAGTCCGGGCAAGTACTGGGCGGCGGTGGAGGCGCGTTGTCGATCCAGTGTTCCTCGGGCACCTCGCCGGTGATCACCGTGGGCGCCGGGTCCCATGACGGCCAGTCCACCGGCGGCACCCGGGCGCTGTATGACGGCGTGGCCAATTATGTGCCGTATGACTTCTACACCGACACCGGGCATTCGACACTCCTGGCGATCAACGGAACGATCAACGTAGGTGCGAGCACGGGCGTTGCGCAAACCGTCAACATCTACGGCCAGGCCGTGGGCAAGGCAGGTCTGCCGGCGGGTACCTACACCGACACGGTGTCGGTGCAGTTGACGTTCTAGTGCCATGAAGCGGGCCTGCTGGGCGACGCTGGCGGTCATCACGGGTTGGGGAATGCCGTTGTCGTTGCTGGCGGTGACCAGCCAGACGATCCAGGTCAGCGCGACGATTGCCGCAGGCTGCCTGGTGGTGGGCGGCGGCACGAACTACGGCAGCCTGGCGTTCGGCAGCTATTCGTCGTTGTCCACCAGCACGGTGTCGGTGGCGCTGAGCAGCGGGGTAACGCTGCAATGCACCCCGGGAGTCACCTTGAGCATGAGCGTCAACGGCGGCTTGTACAACGCCAGTGGCCGGCACATGCAGCTCAATAGCGGCAGTGCTCAAGTGGCGTACCAGCTGTTTCAGGACGCGGCCCTGAGCCAGAGCCTGGGGATCAGTCAAAGCGTCAGCGTGGCCTACAGCAACGCAAACAATATAACCCTGCCGATTTACGGCCGGGTGGTGTTACCGGGTAATCAGCCTGGGGGGACGTACAGCGATGTGCTGCAGGTGCAGCTGTCCTGGTAAGGCGATTGGCATGAGGAGTGGAATCTATGTTTGCAGCTTCCCGGCGGTATTGGGTTGCGGGTTTTATCGGTCTGGTGGCGTTGGGCGGTGGGCAGGTCCAGGCTGCCAGTTCGGTGCTGATCTGGCCCATTGACCCGGTGCTGGAGGCCGATCAACAGGCCAGCGCCTTGTGGTTGGAGAACCGCGGTACAGAGACTGCCAACCTGCAGATCCGGGTATTTGCCTGGAGCCAGGGCGGGTTTGACGAGCAGTACCAGAACCAGCGCGACGTGATCGGCAGCCCGCCGGTGGCGAAGATCGAACCGGGGCAGAAGCAATTGGTGCGCCTGACCCGGACCCGGGAAGTGCCGCCGGGCCAGGAGTTGGCCTATCGGATCATCATCGACGAAATCCCCGCCGCCACCCCTGAAACCCCCGCAGCCGATGGCAAGACGGCCGCAGCCATCCGCTTTCAGATGCGTTATTCGGTGCCGTTGTTCGCCTACGGCGCAGGCCTGTGGAGCAAGGAAGATGCGACACGCCAGCGCGACCCCAAGGGCGCGGGCAAGCCTGACCTGAGCTGGAAAAAAGTCACCGTCGGCGGGCGCAACTATGTGGAGATGCGCAACCAGGGCGCGGTGCACGCGCGGCTCACCGATGTGGCGTTCAAGCAGGGCGGGCAGACCCGGCCGCTGGTAGACGGCCTGCTCGGCTATGTACTGCCGGGCGCAACCATGCGCTGGCCGGTGCCACAAGGTGTCGCGGGCGATCAGCCGCTGCAGGTGCGAGTCAATGGCGCAACGCAACTGGAGAACCTTGCGCCGGGACGGTAACGCAATGGAATAGGGCATGGAGCAGCCCTTGGTCTTAACGGATGGAGATGTCCATTGATGGACACAAAGCCTTGGTGAGCCATGGTCAGGCTCGTAGTCGATGGCGATCGGTGTGGGTGGTGGGCGGCCTGTCGGGCCTGGTGCTTGCGCCGCTTGGCGTGGCCGCGCCGTTGCCGCCGCCGCCCAGCAACATGGAGGCTGTTGCCGATGCACAGTTGTTCCTCGAACTGGTGGTCAACCAGATGGACACTGGCCGGGTGGTGGCCGTGGATCAGCGCGCCGGCGGCCTGTTTGTGCCGGCGGCCACCTTGCGGGACGTGGGCATGAAGCTGCCGGCCGAGATCACCACCGAGGTCGCGCTGGACCACCTGCCGGGCCTGCACACCGATTACGACAGCCAGGGCCAGCGCCTGGTGCTGACGGTACCGCCGGCGTGGTTGCCGGCGCAGTTCATCGGCAGCCGCAACAACTACCCGCGCGCCCAGGCACTCACCAGTTTTGGTGCGTTGCTCAACTATGACGCTTACCTGAACGACACCGATGACGCCGGCACATACCTGGGCATTTTCAACGAAGTGCGGCTGTTCGATACCTGGGGCACCTTGTCCAATACCGGCCAATACCGCACCACCTTTGGCGGCCAGGCCAGCGGCAGCACTTTGAACAATGGCTACCGGCGCTATGACACCACCTGGCGCTTTTCCGACGATGAGCGCCTGCTGACCTACGAGGCGGGCGACGTGATCAGCAGCGCATTGCCGTGGAGCAGTTCGGTACGCCTGGGCGGGGTGCAAGTGTCGCGGGATTTCGGCGTACGCCCGGACCTGGTGACTTACCCCTTGCCACAATTTGCCGGGGAGGCGGCGGTGCCGTCGTCGGTGGACCTGTTCATCAATGGCTACAAATCCAGCAGCGCAGATCTGCAGCCGGGCCCGTACACCTTGACCAACGTGCCGTTTATCAACGGCGCCGGCGAAGCGGTGGTGGTCACCACCGATGCCCTGGGCCGGCAGGTGTCGACCACCGTGCCGTTCTACGTCACCAGTACGTTGTTGCAAAAAGGGCTGTCGGATTTTTCGGTGGCGGCCGGTAATTTGCGCCGCGACTACACCATTCGGGATTTTGGCTACGGGCCGGGTGTGGCCAGCGGCACGTTTCGTTACGGGGTGTCGGACTACTTCACCCTGGAAAGCCATGCCGAAGCCTCAGGCGACCTGACCCTGGGCGGGCTCGGCGGCAACGTGCGGCTGGGCAATTTCGGGGTGCTCAATACCGCCCTCAGCCAAAGCCAGTTTGATGGCGAGACCGGCCAGCAGCTGAGCTTCGGTTATCAATACAGCAACCAGCGCTACAGCCTGTCTTACCAACGGGTAGAGCGCCGCGACCAGTACGCCGACCTCACCCTGGTCGACACGCCTTATGCGAGCCTCAGCAAGCGCAGCGAGCAGGTGACCCTGAGCCTGAACCTCAACGATTTCGGCAGCATCGGTGCCGGCTATTTCGATGTGCAGGCAGCCGATGACTCCCGCACCCGGCTGATGAACCTCACCTGGAGCAAGCAGTTGTGGCGCAACACCAGTTTCTATCTGTCGGCCAACCGTGAGGTCGGTGACAGCAACTGGGCCATGCAGGCGCAACTGGTGATCCCGTTCGACGTCTACGGGAGCCTGGCCTTGAGCAACGAGCGCAGCCAGGCCGGCGAAAGTCGCCAGCGGGTCAACTACAGCCGGGCGGTGCCGTCCGAGGGCGGCGTGGGCTACAACCTGGGTTATGCCAGTGGCGACGGCCCGGCCTATCGCCAGGCCGACCTGACCTGGCGCATGCAGTCGGTGCAATTGCAGGCGGGCGTGTACGGTAGCAGTGACGCCGAGACCCGTTGGGCGGATGCCAGTGGCTCGCTGGTGTGGATGGACAATCAGGTGTTCACGGCCAACCAGGTCAATGACGCGTTTGTGGTGGTGAGCACCGACGGCTATTCCGGGGTGCCGGTGCTCTATGAAAACCAGCTGGTGGGTGAAACCGACCGCAACGGGCACTTGCTGGTGCCGTGGAGCAGCGCGTACTACCGCGGCAAGTATGAAATCGACCCGCTGAACCTGCCGGTCAACGTGCAGACCCCTAATGTCGAGCAGCGCGTGGCGGTGCGGCGCGGCAGCGGCTACCTGCTGGAGTTCCCGGTGCGCCGGGTGATCGCGGCCAGTATCACCCTGGTGGACGCCCGGCATCAGGACCTGCCCCTGGGCAGCCAGGTGCGTCATGAGCAAACCGGGGCGCGCGCGGTGGTAGGGTGGGATGGCCTGGTGTACCTGGAGAACCTGGCGGCCCACAACACCTTGCAAGTCACTGTGGGTGAGGGCCGTACCTGCCAGGCAACGTTCGACGTGGATATCAATGAGGAGCAGGTGCCGCTGATCGGGCCGCTGGTTTGCCAATGAGACAAGGAGTGTGGGTGTGCGGGTCAAGGAATGGATAGTTGGACTGCTGGTGCTGGCGGGCCTGGGTTTTTCGCTACAGGCAATGGCCGCGTGTTCGGTGCCGGGAACCACCTCGCCGGCCGGCTTTGGCTCGATCAGTTCGATGACGGTGCGCACCGCTCCCCAGACCAGTTCCACCACCAATGCCGGCTTGAATTGTGGGGCCACGCTGATCTCGTTGCTGGCAGCCAATGATCACTTCTATGCAACCATCACGTCGGCCACCAGCGGCATGGTCGGCCCCACTGGGGATATCATCAGCTATACGATCTACGGCAGTAACAGCACCAGTTATCCGATCACCCGTGGAACCCAATTCGATTTCGGTGCCACCGGCATCGCCCAAAGCCTGGGGCTGGTATCCGGGCCGGGCACGAAAACCGTGCCGCTTTATCTGAGTTCCATCATCGGCAGCAATGTGGCGGCCGGCCTTTATACTGAGACACTAAGCATTGCCTGGACCTGGAATTATTGCTCGGTCCTCGGTGTGGGTTCTCTCTGTGTCATACGGGACACCGGCAGTGGCACGGCTTCCCTGACCGTCAGCATGACCGTGGCTAACGACTGCACAATCTCTGCACCCAACATCGCCTTCGGCAGTGCGCCGGTAGTCAGTGGTTTTTCCAGCGTGAACGGGCAGGCCACCATTGCCTGCACCAAGGGCAGCGCCTACACCGTGGGCATCAGCGATGGCCAGAACCCGGTGAGTGTAGGTGGGCAGCGGCGGATGGTTTCTGGCAGCAATTTCCTGAATTACGACATTTTCAAAAGCGCCACCACCACCCGCTGGGGCAGCGTGAGCACCGCCCGGCGCGCCAGCTCAACGGCTGAGGTGAATCCCGGGAATGGCTTGGGTACCGGTAGCCAGGTGTTCAACTACAACGCCGCGATCTATACCAACCAGACAACACCGCCGGCCGGCACCTACGTCGATAACGTGGTGCTGGATGTGGCCTTCTAGAACCGCATCGTCTGCTTGAGCATCTGCGTGGTCGACGGGTCTTGCGGGCTGACCATCGCATAGTTGTAGCCCGCGCCCGACCAGTATTCGGCCTGCAGGCCGTCGGCACTGCGGCTGCCACGAGGCAGGAATTTGTTTTCCGGGCCCGGCGGACGGATATAGAAACTGATGCGCCGCCCTTGGGGGTCTTCATACAGCACCATGGCCGCCGCGCCTTGTTCGGTACTGAGCAGGCGCCCGCTGACCGCCTTGAACCCGGCCTGGCTCAGGTCCGGCAGGCGGTAGGCCTGGTTGAAGTAACGGTCGAGCCAGCCTTGCATGTCGCCACCGCTTTGCACGTGGTAGTCGGCGGGCAAGATGCCGTCCTGGGCAAACAGGCGGTAGGCCTGCATCGCGTCGCTCATGGGCGCCATGCTCTCGAGCAGCGTAGCCTGGCGGGCCTGCCAGCCGCCGAGGCCGCCGACACTGACGGCAATCAACAGCATGGCGGCGGTTGCGAGATGGCGGCGTGACTGGCGCTTGACCCGCTGGCGAATCAGGGCCGGGTCCAGCTCGGGGTTGGCGGGTTGTTGCAGTGCGCCGCTCAACGAGGCCCGCAGGTGCTGCGCGTCCTGTTGCCAGGCGTGCACCTGGGCGGCGACGTCCGGGTGGGCCGCCAGCCAGGTTTCGAGCTGGCGGCGGTCGGCGTCCAGGAGCTGGTGATCGACGTAGGCATGCAAATCGCGTTCGCTGGGAGGCAGGCTGATCATTTGAGTATCCGCAGGGCAGGGCTGGTGATTTCGCCGTCGCTGAGCTGGCGCAGGGCCTGGCGCGCGCGCGACAGGCGAGACATCACGGTGCCCACGGGCACCTCGAGGATGTCGGCGACTTCTTTGTAGCTCAAGCCTTCCACCGAGACCCACAGCAGCAGGGCGCGCTGTTCGGTGTTCAATTTGTCGAAGGCTTGCAGGGTCGATTGCGCGATGACGGTGCGCTCGACCGACGGCTGCGAATCATCGCGGCCGGTGAAAAATTCCAGCATGCGTGTGTACCGCCGGGAGCGCCGATGGGCGTCGAGGAACTGCCGGTAGAGGATCGAGAACAGCCAGGCGCGCAAGTCGCCTTCGAGGCGTTTGTCGGCCCAACTGATGATCGCGCGCTCAAGGCTCGCCTGCACCAGGTCGTCGGCGCTGCTGGTGTTACGCGTCAGGGACACGGCAAAACGCCGCAACCTGGGAATGAGTTCACGTAACTGTTCGTCGAGTTCGTGCATGGGATTCTGGCTAGTCACTACGCTGGGACTAGGAAGACGTCCGGCGTTGAAGGTTATTCCAGGCCAATAAAAATAAACAGCAGGCCAGGGAATAGAGTGCGCTGGCGTTCGTCCCAAGTGTTCCGACCTTATGTTTCACCCACTCAAGGCCTTGGGCCCTGGAGTTATTTCATGGTAGATCACTCATCACCGCCCCGTCCGCCGCTGAGCACCGCAAGCCTGATAATTCGGTTGGCCAGCATCGGCGTGGTGGTTGCCGTCGTGGCCGGGGCGTTTGCCTACGTTAACGGAAGCCTCGACCCACAGCGGTTGCGTCCCAAAACCCTGGTCAATGCCTTGGAAACCAACAACGGCTTGCACCCTGGCTACCGGCGTAACCATGCCAAGGGCGTGTGCGTGGCCGGTTATTTCGAGAGCAGCCCCGAGGCGCGCCAGTACTCCAGTGCCCAGGTATTCAGCGAGGCGCGTACCCCGGTTATCGGGCGTTTTGCGCTGCCCAGCGGCAACCCGTATGCGCCGGACAGCAGCGTGCCGATCCGCAGTTTTGCCTTGCAGTTCAACTTGGTCAACGGCCAGCAATGGCGCACCGGGATGAACAGCATGCCGGTGTTCCCGGTGGGCACGCCCGAGGCCTTCTTCGAGATGCTCAAGGCCGGCGCACCTGACCCGGCCACCGGCAAGCCGAACCCGGCAGGCATGCCGGCGTTCTTCGCGGCGCACCCCGAGACCGCGCCGTTCCTGGCCTGGGTCAAGACCGCCAAGCCATCTGCCAGCTATGCCACTGAAACCTATAACGGCATCAACGCGTTTTACCTGGTAAACGCCAGCGGCCAACGCCAGGCCGTGCGCTGGGGCGTCGTACCGCAAAGCCAGGATGCTGCGGGGGCTACGGCGCCCGCCGGCAGCGACTTCCTCGAAAAAGACCTGGCCCAGCGCCTGGTGGCCGGGCCGTTGCGCTGGCAGTTGAACCTCACCCTGGCCAACCCGGGCGACCCGGTGGATGACGCCAGCAAGACCTGGACCGGTGAGCACAAGGTGCTGAATGCCGGGACCCTGGTGCTGGAAAGCAGCCAGCCGCAAATGGACGGTGATTGCCGTGACATCAACTTTGATCCACTGGTGCTGCCGAGCGGTATCGAAGCCTCGAATGACCCATTGCTGGCCGCCCGTTCGGCGGCGTACGCCAGTTCCTACCTGCGTCGCACCAGCGAAGTCAGCCAGCTGCACAGCGCCCCTCAGGAGTCGAAGCCATGAATGCCCAACCCCGGTTTTTCGCCCCGCTGGCGCGGCTGCTGCATTGGCTGATGGCGTTGATGATCATCGCCATGCTGTTTATCGGCGCGGGCATGGTGGCCTCGGTTTCCGAACGCCATGAGTGGCTGATCCACCTGCACAAGCCGCTGGGCATTGCGATCCTGGCGCTGGTGATCGTGCGCCTGGTGGTGCGTTTTTCCACGCGCCAGCCGCCGCTGCCTGCCGACTTGCCGCTGTGGCAAGTGCTGGCGGCCAAGGCCTCCCACGTGGTGCTGTATGCGTTGATGCTGGTGTTGCCGCTGCTGGGCTGGGCGATGATTTCAGCGGCCGGTGACCCGGTGATGCTCAGCAGTTCGGTGCAGTTGCCGGCGCTGGTGGGGGCGAATGCGCCGTTGTTTGCCGTGTTGCGCAAGGCTCACGGTTACCTGGCGTATTTGCTGTTTCTGACGGTGTTGTTGCACCTGGCGGCGGCGCTGTTCCACGGTTTGATCCGGCGTGACGGTGTGTTGCAAAGCATGACCGGCAGCAAGGACTGAAGCCTTCCCCGGCGACGGTTGCTGTGAGGCAGCCGTCGCCGGGATCGTGGATGTTTAGCGCAATACGCCGACGATATCCGCCACGCTGCTCAACACGTCCTTGCCCAACTGCATCGAGCGTTTGCCCGACCAGCCGGTGTGCGGGTTGGGCGCGTCGTCGTTGTCCTTGAAGGGCATTTCCAGGGTCAGGGACAAGCAATCGAACTTCTCGCCGACGCTGTTGCACGCCAGGGTCATATTGGCTTCGCCCGGCAAATCGCGGGTGTAGCCATGCGCGGTCTGAAAATCCCGGGTGAGGTTGCTCAGGTGGCTGCGGAAGTGTTTTTCCAACTGCTCGATACGTGGCGTGTAGCCCGGGTTGCCTTCACAACCGGCGGTGAACACATAGGGGATTTCCTCGTCGCCGTGGATATCCAGGAACAGGTCAACGCCGTACTTTTCCATTTGTTGCTGGACGAACAGTACTTCGGGGCTGATCTCCTGGCTCGCACTCTGCCAGGCGCGGTTGAGGTCCTGGCCCATGGCGTTGGTGCGCAGATGCCCATGGAACGCGCCATCGGGGTTCATGTTCGGTACCAGGTACAGGTCGGCGGCGGCCAGGAGCTTTTTCAGCTCGGCGTCACCGTCCTGTTGCAGGCGCTCGATGATGCCTTCCATAAACCATTCGGCCATGTGCTCGCCGGGATGCTGCTGGGCGATGATCCAGACCTTGCGCTTGTTGGCCTCGCCCTTGCCACGGCGCAGCAGTTGGATATCACGGCCTTCGACACTTTTGCCGGTGGCCAGCAATTGCGTGCCGGCGCGGTTCAGCGCCTGGTCGATCAGCCAGTCGTGGCGTTCGCGGCTGTAGGGTTCGAAGTAGGCGAACCAGGCCTGTTTTTCACGGGTTTCGAGGGTGATGTGCAGCGTCTCGCCATCAAAGCGGGTGGGTACCCGAAACCAGTTGATATGGTCGTAGGACGCCACGGCGTTGTAGCCGCTCCAGGCGTGCTTGTAAGACGAGTGGCCGGCATTGCTCAGGCGGAAGGTATGGGTGTGACCCACGTGCATGCCTTCGGCCTTGAAGTGGAACCACTGGAAGTGCTGGCTGCGCGTATCGGGCTTTATCGCCAGCAGCAACTGGTGAGCATCACTGGCGTCGAGCACCTGGATATTGCCACTGTCGAAGTCGGTGCTGATCTTGATGGAGGTCAAGGCCACGGTCATAGTCTGGTTGCCTGAATATGAGTGTTGTGGCGGGCATTTTACACCGGAGCGGGGCAAAGCCTGGATGCAATTTTTGCGGGTGAAGAGGGGGCGTCGTCCATGACGCCGCCGCAGCTTAGAATCTATGAGATTGATTCTCAAGTGCTATTTTTGAAAGAACCGGCCTAGAGCGCTCGATCGACTTTCTTTTGGCGATGGTCTTTTGCTACCATGCGCGCCATCAAGCAACACACAGTCTTCATTAGCCTGAAGTCACGCCAGGGAAAAACTGGCAAAAAAAAGACCCGGCCAAAGAGCCGGGTCAAAAACCGTGATTAGCCTGATGAGGAGATATTCCAAGAGTCCGACCTAAGGTCTCTTGGTCTATCGACTGATCTCGCGATCAGCTAGGTCCAATAATAATCATTATCATTTGCAAGTCAAATGTTTTTATCCCTCGGATAGAAATATTTTTCCCGCGTGCCTGTTACAGGCTGGCCGGCTGTTCGGCGCCCCTCGCCGAAAGCCGCAGTGACCGCTCCACCATCACCTTCGCCATATCAATCAAATAGACCACTGAAAACGCCAGGTCCCGGCTATTGCCGTGGGCGCTGTTTGCCGATTCGTACGCAGTGGCCGCGGCGCTGCGCAGCAGGTCGGAGGCGTGGACCAGGGCCTCCTCGTCGCTGATGCCGGGCTTGACCTCGAACAACGTATCGTCAACGGAGGGCGGTGCGGCATCCTCTTTCAGGTAATAGTCCAGCGCGCGTTGGGCGGCGCCACTGCTGCGCAGGAACAGCCGCTCGTCTTCATCGCAGGTGTCGGGCAGGGTATACGAGGTGGTCGTCATAAGGGCAGTGCTCTGTGTGGGTGTCGAAAGCCTGCAATCGATATTAGTACTAATCGTATTTATGGCGTTTTATTGATTACTACAAACTGTTTATTGTCGTGGTGAGTACACAACGTATTGTCAGGGCCCATGGATAAATGGATAGCGTTGGTCAAGGCCAACATGAAAGACCGCAAGGTCACGCAGGACCAACTGGCGTCGCGCCTGGGCATGTCTCAGGGCGGGGTCGGCCACTGGCTGAACAAGCGTCGGGTGCCGAGCCTTGCCGATATGAACCGGGTGATGCAGGAGCTGGGCCTGGATGGGCTCGAGGTCGCGCTGGTGGTTCGCGAAAAAGCGCTCGCGGCGGTTGCCGAGGAACTGCAGCCGGCGCCGCACTACAACCCGAATTACCGTTACCCGGTGAGCGAAGGGAAGGGAGGCTACCCATTGCAGGAAGAACCTCGGCCGTACGGCGTTACTCGTTTTCAGATGAGCGACTATCAGGCCCGTGGCAAGGCGTTCTGGATGCGCGTGACTGGCGACGCCATGACCGCCCCCAGCGGCTTGAGTATCAATGAAGGCACGATGATTCTGGTGGACCCGGCCATCCAGCCCGAACCCGGCAAACTGGTGGTGGCCCAATGGGCATTTGATTCCCAGGCGATCTTGCGCAAATGGGTCAGGCAGAGCGGCCAGCTTTACCTGGTGCCGCTCAACCCAACGTACCCGAAGATGCTGTTCAGTGAAGAGTGCCGGATCATCGGCGTGGTGGCGCAGGCGGTCACGAGGTTTTAACTCGCGGCTTCCAGCTCCACCAGTGCGCTGCCTTCACCGACCATTTCGCCTTCCTGGCAGTACAGCGCCTTGACCACGCCGGCATGGGGCGCGCGAATGCTGTGTTCCATCTTCATGGCCTCCAGCACCACCAACTGCGTACCGGGTTCAACGGTTTGCCCGACTTCCACCAGCACTCGCACGATGCTGCCGTTCATCGGTGCGGTCAGGCCGCCCTGATGGGACTGGCTGGCGTCGACGGCGGCAATGGGGTCGAACAGGCTGACACTGTGCACCTCGCCGTCCCAGCGCAAAAACACACTGCCGCCCTCGCGTACCGCCAGATGGGAGCGGCGCACGCCGTGCTGGTCGATCAGCAATTGTTCGCCGTGCAACTGGGGCGGGTTGACTCCGGCTTGCAGCATTACCAGGCGATCCTGGCCGTTGCAGCTCAGGTGCAGGGAAACCTCGCCCGGCAAGCCTGCGCGAAAACCTCGGGTGTCGGCCCAGGGCGAACGGGTGTCAGTGCTCGGTTGGGTCTGCATGAACGCCTGGCCGGCGGCCTGCCAGAATGCCTCACTCAATTCGCCAGGCGCCGGCAGCAGCTCATCCTGATAACGCGGGATAAACCCGGTATCGAGCTCGGCAGCGGCAAACGCCGGATGGCCGATAATGCGCCGCAAGAAGCCCAGGTTGGTCTTCAGTCCACCCACGGCAAATTCATCGAGCATGCCCAGCAGCCGCAGGCGCGCCTGTTCGCGGTCTTCGCCCCAGGCAATCAGCTTGCCCAGCATCGGGTCGTAGAACGGCGACACGTTGTCGCCTTGTTCGACGCCGCTGTCTACCCGGCGCCCGGGCCCTGGCGTGGATTCGCGGTACAGCGCCAGGTGCCCGGTGGCCGGCAGAAAATCGTTGGCCGGGTCCTCGGCGTACAGGCGCACTTCAATCGCATGCCCCAGCAGTGGCACTTGCTCCTGAGTCATCGGCAGCGGCTCGCCCTGGGCCACGCGAATCTGCCAGGCCACCAGGTCCAGGCCGGTGATGGCCTCGGTCACCGGGTGTTCCACCTGCAGCCGGGTGTTCATCTCCATGAAGAAAAACTCGCCCCGGGCGTCCAGTAGAAACTCCACGGTGCCCGCGCCCACGTAGCCGATGGCCTGGGCCGCACGCACGGCCGCTTCGCCCATGGCCTTGCGCTGCTCGGCACTCAGGCCCGGCGCCGGGGCTTCTTCGACGACTTTTTGATGGCGGCGCTGGATAGAGCAATCGCGCTCATTGAGGTACAGGCAGTGACCGTGCTGGTCGGCGAACACCTGGATCTCCACGTGACGCGGCTTGAGCAAATACTTTTCCACCAGCATCTGCGCATTGCCAAACGAGGACAGTGCTTCACGCTGTGCCGAGGCCAACGCTTCGGCCAGTTGGCTGACGTCCTCGACCACCTTCATGCCCTTGCCGCCGCCGCCTGCCGTTGCCTTGAGCAGCACCGGGTAACCGATACGCTCGGCTGCCTGGCGGAAAGTCTCCAGATCCTGGGCGTCGCCGTGGTAACCCGGCACCAACGGCACGCCGGCGGTTTCCATCAACGCCTTGGCGGCCGATTTGCTGCCCATGGCATCAATGGCCGAGGCGGGCGGGCCGAGGAAGATCAACCCGGCGGCTTCAATGGCACGGGCAAACCCTGCGTTCTCCGAAAGAAACCCATAACCCGGGTGAATCGCCTGGGCGCCGCTGGCCTGGGCCGCGGCGATCAGTTTGTCGATTTGCAGGTAACTGTCGGCGGCCTTGCTGCCGCCCAGGTCCACACGAATATCAGCCTCGCGGGCGTGCCGCGCGTCACGGTCGGTGGCGCTGTGCACGGCCACGGTGGTCAGGCCCATGGCCTTGGCGGTACGCATCACCCGACAGGCGATTTCGCCACGGTTGGCTACCAATACGGTAGTAAGCGTCTTCATGAACGCGGCTCCTGAGGCTGCCAGTTGGGCGCGCGTTTTTGCAGAAAGGCACGCAGGCCTTCCTGGCCTTCGGCGCTGACGCGGATCCGGGCGATGGAGTTTTCGCAGTAGCGACGCAATGCTGGCGTCAGGGCACCGTGGCCGACTTCCCGTAGCAGGTCCTTGCTGGCGCGCATGGCCGCGGGGCTGTTGAGCAGCAGATTGGTAATCCACAATTCGACATGTATGTCCAAATCATCGGCAGGATAACTTTCCGCCAGCAAGCCGATTTCCCGTGCCCGCTGACCGCCAAAGCGATCCGCTGTGAGGGCATAGCGACGGGCTGCCCGTTCGCCGATCGCCTGCACCACGAACGGGCTGATCACCGCCGGCGCCAGGCCAATGCGCACTTCCGACAGGCAGAACTGCGCATCGTCGGCGCCAATCGCCATGTCGCAGCAACTGATCAACCCCAGGGCACCACCGTAGGCCGCACCCTGGACTACCGCCAGCGTCGGGATCTTCAGCTTGGCGAGGTTGTACATCAGCTCCGCCAGTTCTCGGGCATCGTCCAGGTTGGTGTGGTAATCCAGTTCGGCCGACTGCTGCATCCAGGCCAGGTCGGCGCCGGCGCTGAAGTGTTTGCCGCGCCCGCGCAGTACCAGAAAGCGCAGGGCCGGATCGCCTTGCACCCGGTCCAGGGCAATGATCAGTTCGCGGATCATTTCGGCATTGAACGCGTTGTTCTTGGCTTCACGACTGAGCCACAGCGTGGCAAAGCCACGGGGGTCGGTGATGAGTTCGAGGGTGTTGAAATCGCTCATGGGGTGCAGCTCCATTTACATGCGGAACACGCCGAAGCGGCTCGGCTCGATGGGGGCGTTCAGCGCGGCGGACAGGGCCAGGGCGAGCACGTCGCGGGTCTGCAGCGGGTCGATGACGCCGTCATCCCACAGCCGTGCGCTGGAGTAGTAGGGGTGGCCCTGGGTTTCGTACTGGTCGAGGATCGGCTGCTTGATCGCCGCTTCCTCATCGCTGCTGAAACCCTGGCCCGCGCGCTCGGCCTGCTCACGCTTGACCTGCACCAGCACGCCGGCGGCCTGTTCGGCGCCCATCACGCCGATGCGTGCGTTGGGCCACATCCACAAGAAGCGCGGGTCGTAGGCGCGTCCACACATGCCGTAGTTACCGGCGCCGAAGCTGCCGCCGATGATCACGGTGAACTTCGGCACCTTGGCACAGGCTACCGCTGTCACCAGTTTGGCGCCGTGCTTGGCGATGCCGCCGGCCTCGTATTTCTGGCCGACCATGAAGCCGGTGATGTTTTGCAGGAACAACAGCGGAATCCCGCGCTGGCAGGCCAGTTCGATAAAGTGCGCGCCTTTTTGCGCGGCCTCGGCGAAGAGGATGCCGTTGTTGGCCAGGATCGCAATCGGATAGCCGTGCAGGTGCGCAAAGCCGCACACCAGTGTGGTGCCAAACAACGCCTTGAATTCATCGAACACCGAGCCGTCCACCAATCGCGCGATCACCTCGCGTACATCGAACGGTTGCTTGGCGTCGGCCGGAATCACGCCGTACAGCTCTTCGCTGCTATAAAGCGGCGCCAGCGGCGTGCGTTGTTGCAATTGCCCCAGCTTGCGCCAGTTGAGGTTGGCCACACTGCGCCGAGCCAGGGCCAGCGCATGTTCGTCGCTGTCGGCATAGTGGTCGGCCACCCCGGAAATCTTGCAGTGCACATCGGCACCGCCCAGGTCTTCGGCGCTGACCACTTCACCGGTCGCCGCCTTCACCAGCGGCGGGCCGGCGAGGAAAATGGTGGCTTGCTGGCGGACCATGATTGCTTCGTCCGCCATCGCCGGTACATAGGCGCCACCGGCAGTGCAGGAGCCCATCACCACTGCGATCTGCGGGATGCCCTGGGCGCTCATGTTCGCCTGGTTGAAGAAGATCCGTCCGAAGTGCTCGCGGTCCGGGAACACTTCATCCTGACGCGGCAGGTTGGCGCCGCCGGAGTCCACCAGGTAGATGCAGGGCAGGCGGTTCTGCTCGGCGATGGTCTGGGCGCGCAGGTGTTTCTTGACGGTCAGCGGGTAGTACGAGCCGCCTTTCACCGTGGCGTCGTTGGCGACGATCATGCATTCGACGCCTTCCACCCGGCCAATCCCGGCAATCACCCCGGCAGCGGGCACGTCTTCGCCGTACACCTGATAAGCCGCCAGCTGGCTGAGTTCAAGGAACGGCGAGCCAGGGTCGAGCAAGCGATTGATCCGCTCGCGGGGCAACAGCTTGCCCCGCGACGTATGCCGCTCCTGGGCCTTGGCGCCGCCGCCTTGCTGCACCTGGGCGAGCAGGGTATGCAGGGCGTCGACCTGTTGGAGCATCGCTACGCTGTTGGCGGCGAATTCCGCCGAGCGCGGGTTGAGCTGGGTGTGCAGGGTAGCCATGGTGCGCGCTCCGTTCAGCGGGTTTCGTTAAACAGTTCGCGACCGATCAACATGCGCCGGATCTCACTGGTGCCGGCACCGATTTCATACAGCTTGGCGTCACGCAATAGACGGCCAGCCGGGAACTCATTGATATAGCCATTGCCGCCGAGAATCTGGATCGCGTCGAGGGCCATCTGGGTAGCGCGTTCGGCGCTGTAGAGGATCACGCCGGCGGCGTCCTTGCGCGTGGTTTCGCCGCGCTCGCAGGCCTGGGCCACGGCGTACAGGTAGGCGCGGCTGGCGTTGAGCTGGGTGTACATGTCGGCGACCTTGCCCTGGATCAGCTGGAACTCGCCGATGCTCTGGCCGAACTGCTTGCGGTCATGGATGTAGGGCACGATCAGGTCCATGCAGGCCTGCATGATCCCGGTCGGGCCGCCGGACAGCACAACGCGTTCGTAATCGAGGCCGCTCATCAGCACTTTCACGCCGCCATTGAGTGCGCCGAGGATGTTTTCTTCCGGCACTTCGACGTCATCGAAAAACAACTCGCAGGTGTTGGAGCCGCGCATGCCGAGCTTGTCGAACTTGTTGCTGCGGCTGAAGCCCTTCGAGTCGCGCTCGACGATAAACGCGGTGATGCCGTGGGCACCCTTTTCCAGGTCGGTCTTGGCGTAGATCACGTAGGTATTGGCATCAGGGCCGTTGGTGATCCAGGTCTTGCTACCGTTGAGCACATACACACTGCCGCGTTTATCGGCGCGCAGCTTCATGGAGACCACGTCGGAGCCGGCGTTCGGCTCGCTCATGGCGAGTGCGCCGATGTGTTCGCCGCTGATCAGCTTGGGCAGGTATTTGAGTTTTTGCTCATGGGTGCCGTTGCGGTTGATCTGGTTGACGCAGAGGTTGGAGTGCGCGCCGTAGGACAACGCCACCGAAGCCGAGCCCCGGCTGATTTCTTCCATGGCCACCACGTGGGCCAGGTAGCCCAGGCCGGCGCCGCCGTATTCTTCCGGCACGGTGATGCCCAGCAGGCCCATATCGCCGAACTTACGCCACATATCGGCGGGGAACAGGTTGTCGATATCGATCTGCGCAGCGCGCGGCGCCAGTTCCTTGGCCACGAAGGATTGCACCTGGTCGCGCAGCATGTCGATGGTTTCACCGAGGGCGAAGTTCAGGGAGGGGTAACTCATGGACGGGCACCTTCTAGCGTTGTTTTTGTATGGCCAATACGCCGGGGAGGGCGATCACCTTTACGTTAACGTAAACTTGCGTTGCGGGCCTGTCAATCGTAGTTTACGTTTACGTCAACCTACAAAAAAGACAACAGGGGTCGTTATGGATCAATCGAATCAGAGCTACAGCCGCGGCTGTCAGGACAAGGCCTTGCTGGCCATGACTATCGGCCAGGCCTTTGATCAAACGGTTTCGCGCTACTCCGACGGCGAAGCCTTGGTCGTGGGCCATCAACAGCGTCGCTACACCTGGCGGCAACTGGCAGAGACGGTTGATTTGCATGCACGTGCGTTCCTGGCCTTGGGGATGCAGGCCGGCGACCGCTTGGGCATCTGGGCCCCCAACTGCGCCGAGTGGTGCATCAGCCAGGTCGCCAGCGCCAAAATCGGCGTGATTCTGGTCAATATCAACCCGGCGTATCGCAGCAGTGAATTGGAGTACGTACTCAAGCAATCCGGTTGCCAGTGGTTGGTGTGCGCCGGGTCGTTCAAGACCTCCGATTACCACGGCATGTTGCAGGAGCTTCAACCTGACCTGCGCGGCATCATCAGCCTTGATCCCAGCCCGCCCCCGGGGTTTACGCCCTGGTCGCAATTGGCGGCCCTCGGGGCAGGCGTCCCGCCCGAGCAATTGCAGATCCGCCAGGCCGGCCTGCACTTCGATCAACCCGTCAATATCCAGTACACCTCCGGCACCACCGGCTTCCCCAAGGGCGCCACCCTCAGTCACCACAACATCCTCAATAACGGCTACATGGTTGGCGAAAGCCTGGGCCTGACGGCGCAAGATCGCCTGGTGATCCCGGTGCCGCTGTATCACTGCTTTGGCATGGTGATGGGTAACCTGGGCTGCATCACCCATGGCACCACGATGATCTACCCGAGTGACGGTTTCGACCCATTGCTGACCCTGGCTGCCGTCGCCGAAGAACAGGCCACCGGGCTATACGGGGTGCCTACCATGTTTATCGCCATGCTTGATCACCCGCGCCGCGCCGAGTTCGACCTGTCGCGCCTGCGCACCGGGATCATGGCGGGCGCCACTTGTCCGATCGAGGTGATGCGCCGGGTTATCGGCGAGATGCACATGAGTGAGGTGCAGATTGCCTATGGCATGACGGAAACCAGCCCGGTGTCGTTGCAGACCGGGCCGGATGATGACCTTGAGCGGCGTGTTACGACGGTTGGCCGGACCCAGCCACAGCTGGAAAGCAAGATTATCGATGACGCCGGTAACACGGTTGCTCGGGGCCAGGTAGGGGAGCTGTGTACCCGGGGCTACAGCGTGATGCTCGGTTACTGGAATAATCCTGACAGCACTCGTGAGGCTATCGACGAGGCGGGCTGGATGCACACCGGCGACCTGGCGACCATGGATGAACATGGGTACGTGTGCATCGCCGGGCGTAACAAGGACATGATCATTCGCGGAGGTGAGAACGTGTACCCGCGGGAGTTGGAGGAGTTTTTCTTTACTCATCCGGCGGTGGCGGATGTGCAGGTGATCGGGATTCCGGATGAGCGTTACGGTGAGGCGATTGTGGCGTGGATCAAGTTTCATCCGGGGCATGTGGCTAATGAGCTTGAGCTGCAGACGTGGTGCAAGGGGCGGATTGCGCACTTCAAGATGCCCAAGCATTTCAAATTTGTGGATGAGTTTCCGATGACGGTGACGGGGAAGATCCAGAAGTTTCGGATGCGGGAAATTATGATTGAAGAGTTGAAGGGGGGGTGAGGGGTGTTTATCCGTTATTCAGGTAACGGCGGCTTATGGTTTCGCTCTTACAGCGAGTCACTTTGCAAAAGCGGCAAAGTAACCAAAGCGCTCTGCCCCGCCTGTC
>NZ_JACAQC010000052.1:0-1201 GCF_013385345.1 Pseudomonas sp. I8001 | reverse complement strand
TTCGCGAGCAAGCCCGCTTGTATGCTAGGACTTGAAGGGAGGAGGAGGGACAAAGCCCGATTCTGACTGTTGGCGCAGTACAGACCGTGGGAGATTTCGCCCCTCCTCCTTTCACCCAAGCGCCGATAAAGAATGCATCTGGCTATGACCGACGATAGGAACAAGCCTGCGCCTCTGGGTGAGCCCTTCAAGTGCTCAAAACCATAGCCCGGAGGAAGTCCCATGGCAATGCCAGTTCCTGTCTCAAAGCCGATCGTTGGCGTCGATGTTGCTAAAAATGAGCTGGTGATTTACCACGCCGAACTCGATCTGCTGGAAGGAATCCCGAACAACAAAACCGCCATTAAAAAATGGCTGAAGGCCCTACCGGGCACCGTGGCAGTTGCGATTGAAGCTACCAACATCTATCACTTGGAGTTCGCTGATCTCGCCTATGAAGCTGGCTGCGTGATCTACATGGTGGGTGGATATGAGCTCAGCCATTATCGTAAAGGTGTGAATATCCGGGCTAAAACCGACGCCCAGGATGCCAAATTGCTCGCTCGCTATTTAAAAAACGAAGCCGATGAACTTCGTCCCTGGACGCCGCCATCTCCTCTGTATCGCCAGCTTTTGAGTCTTTTCCGCCGCCGGGCGGCGCTGGTCCAGGCACGCGTCAGCCTGACTCAAAGCTGGGCGAATGAGCCGTTACTGAAGGCCTCTTTTACCGAGCAGGTGAAGTCGATGCAAAAGCTAGAAGGCCTGATTGAAAAGATGATCGGTGATCGCCTGAAAGAAGCTGGACTGTCGGATCAGCTAAAGCGTTGCTTGAAAGTTGAAGGTATCGGTTTTTTGACTGGAGCCCGCTTGGTTACTAGCTTTCAACGAGGTGATTTTAGAAACGCAGACGCTTTCATCGCCTTCTTGGGCATGGATTTACGCGTTTCTAAGTCAGGACAGAAAGATAATCGTCGTAGCTTGAGCAAACGTGGCGACTCAGAAGCTCGGCGTCTTTTGCACAACGCAGCGATGGCAGCTAGCCGAACGGCTGCATGGAAGGAGTTTTATCAAGCGCAACGGGCGCGGGGTTACAGCACCACTCAGGTGCTGGTAATGCTGGCCCGCAAGCTTGCTCGAGTGGTATTTGCCTTGCTAAAAGGACAAAGCGAATACCAACCAAAGGTTGGTTGAGGGTTGCCCCTCAACCATAGAATCTCCCACA
>NZ_JACAQC010000051.1:0-13258 GCF_013385345.1 Pseudomonas sp. I8001 | reverse complement strand
CCATAAGTAGCCGTTACCGCAGCAACGGATATGTACACAAATCAAAAAATCCAAAACAAAAAATCCAAAACAAAAAAAAGGCGACCGAAGTCGCCCAAAATGCCTTGCGTGCTCATGTATCCGAAAAGACCTAAGGCCTCTTACGCTTATTAGCGTCTTTCCAGATAAAAATTCCAAACCCTACAAAGAACATCACCATGAGGCCAACCGTCAGCACTCCGGCAAACACCACATTATCGAAAAACATGACCGGCCTCCTGCACTTGCCCTGTTGCGATAGGGCTAAGTTAACCAAGAAGACGAAAGAAGAAATTGACGAGGATCAATGTCGCCCGCGACGGAGCGTAAAGAAGGGAAATAACTGACCTGCATCAAACGATGCAGGCTATATCAGCGCTTTTTCGGTTTGCTTTTCGGCTTTTTCTTGGGCTTCCCCAGCGGCATCGCCTGTTCAAACGCCTGGCGCACTTCATTCAGTCGCTTGTCATTCAGATCATGAACACGTTTGGCCCGTTCGGCATTCAGGTCAATCAGCTTGTCATCGTCACTCATGGCTTGGCTTACGTAATGGCTTGGATGCCCCAATAATGCGTCCTGCGCCAATCCCGCGTAAACAAAATCGATGTCATCGCGCGCATTTGCCCGCAAAATCCCCCCATCCCACCCCCTCACACAGAGCGTTCGACGTGGCACTGCACAAGGACCTTCCCCCACTCCTGGCCCTGCGCGCCTTTGAGGCCGTGGCCCGGCATTTGAGTTTTATCAAGGCCGCCGCCGAGCTGTCAGTGACCCAAAGCGCCCTCAGCCATCAAGTGCAGAAACTCGAACAGCACCTGGGCAAACCGCTGTTTATCCGACGCACCCGCGCCATCGATCTGACCGAAGACGGCCAACACTACTACGACCAGATCCGCCCCGCCCTCGACACCATCGCCGCCGCCACCCGCCAGCAGCAAACACCGCCCGCCACCAGCGTACTGCGCGTCGGCCTGCTCGCCTCGTTCGCCACCTTGTGGCTGGCACCGCGCCTGGCGGGGTTTCTCAGCCGCTACCCACACATCCAGGTGGAGTTGGTGCCGGCGATTCAGCTGGCAGATGTCGCCGCCGCCGAGGTCGACCTGGCGATTCGCTACGGCAAGGGCGACTGGACCGACGTGCAGGCCACGCGCCTGATGAGCGAAACACTGTCACCCGTCTGCAGCCCGGCGTTCAAGGCCAGCCAACTGGCCAATGGCCCGCTGCTGATGGCCACCTCGCACCGCCCTTTCGAGTGGACCGACTGGTCCCGGCATTATCAGGTGGATGTGGAGCACTACCCCAAGGCGCTGCTGCACGACTACAACATCGTGGTCGAAGCCGCCGTCGCCGGCCAGGGCATCGCCATGGGCCGCCACCGCATGATCGAACGCAGGCTCAAGGAGGGCACATTGGTGGAAGCCTTCGACTGGCCGCCCTATCAAAGCGAGATCGGTTACTGGCTGATTGCCCCGCATGGCGAAACCAGCACGGCGGCCGCTTGTTTCAGTGAATGGCTGCGGGAAATCTGCGCTGACGCATGAGTTATTTCGATACGTCGAGTTAAATCTATCCGTTTGTCGGCGAAAATCGCCCCGCCCATGCTGAAGACTCTTTCCAAGAGGATTCATCATGAGCCACTCCATCTCGCAACGCGTACAAGCCCTCGGCCTGAGCCTGCCGACACCCAGCCAGCCGATTGCCAACTACGTCAATTACGTGATCAGCCAGAACCAGCTGTTCATCTCCGGCCAAATCCCGCTGCTGGACGGCAAACCGACTTACATCGGAAGACTCGGCGAATCCATCAGCGAAGACGAAGGCGCCAAGGCCGCCGAACTCGCGGCGCTGGGCCTGTTGGCACAATTAAGCGATGCCCTGGGCGATGACCTGTCGCGACTGGTGCGCATCATTCGGTTGGGCGTATTTATCGCCAGCAGCGGTGATTTCCAGCGCCAGGGTGCAGTCGCCAATGGCGCTTCGAACTTGCTGGTCAACGCCCTCGGCGACAAAGGCCGGCATGCCCGTACGGCCGTGGGCGTCGCCAGCTTGCCGGGCGGCGTAGCCGTGGAGATCGACGCGATTTTCGAGTTGCAGCCGTGACTGCGCTGTCCCTGACCGAGGTCCGGGAGCTGCGGGACGAAACGCCGGGCTGCCAGTCCGGCATCGTCCACTTCAACCACGCCGGGGCCTCCCTGCCCAGCCAAGGGACGCTCGATGCAATCATTGACCAGTTGCAGCGCGAAGCCCGCGACGGCCCGATGGAGGCCGGCGAACACGGCGCACTGCTGACAGAAAAAGCCCGTCGCGCCGCCGCGCAACTGCTCAATGCGCCCGTGTCATCGATTGCCTTCGCCAGCAGTGGCTCGACCGCCTGGAGCATGGCGTTCCAGGCGTTGGGCCCGTGGCAGCCAGGCGACCGCATTCTGGTGGGCCGCCACGAATGGGGCGGCAACCTGGCGAGCATGCAGACGGCCGTGCAATCGGGTGCACAAGTAGAAGTGATCCCCTGCGATGAAACCGGCGCGGTATCCATCGCCGGCCTGGAAGCCATGCTCGACGCCCGGGTGCGGTTGATCGACCTGACCTGGCTCCCCGCCAACAGCGGCTTGATCAACCCGGCCGAGGCCATCGGCGCGTTGGCCAGGCGTCATGGCATTGCCTATTTCATCGACGCCGGGCAAGCCATCGGCCAGGTGCCGGTGGATGTGCAAGCGCTGCACTGCGATGTGCTCAAGGGCGCCGGGCGCAAGCATCTGCGCGGCCCACGCGGGACCGCCCTGCTCTATGTGCGGCCGGATTTTCTCGAGCGCTTGAACCCGGCCCAACGCGATGTGTTTTCGGCGCCCTGGAGCCCTGCGGGATTTGACTTGCGCAACGACGCCCGGCGCTTTGAAACCAGCGAAGTGTCATTCGCCTTGCTGGCAGGCCTGGGCAATGCGTTGCTGGAGGTCAATCGATTGGGGGTCGAGCGGGTCCGCGAGACGGTCCGGCTGTTAAGCGACACAATCCGTGAACAATTGCGCCGAATCGACGGGATTACCTTGCATGACCTGGGAACCAGCGCAAACCAGTCCGGCCTGATCGCGTTCAACCTGGCCGGCTGGGACGCCTTCGAGCTCAAGCGCCGCCTGGGCCTCAAGCGGATCAATATCGGTGCCAATGGCGTGCCCTACACTCCACTGGACATGCAGGCCCGCGAGCTGGACAGCGTGGCGCGAATCTCCGTGAGCTACCTCAATACGGCGCAAGACATCGAGCAACTGATCGCCGCCCTGCGCGAACTGCGGGATTAAACCTCGACGTCCACCCACAAACCTTGCCGTGGTGCGTCTTCAATCAACGGCACCACCGGCACGGTGTTGTCGGCGTTGAGTTCGTCACCGGGAACAGCCAGGTGCTCCTGCGAGTCTTCATCGGCTTCGCGGCGACGCTTTTGCTGTTCCTGCTGGCGACGTTGCTCCTCGCGCAGCAGCAAAGCCGCTTCCTCGGGATCGCGCTTTTGCAAGTCGATGGTACTTTCGTTGGAGCCTGGCTGAACCGGTGCCACGGGCGGGATATCCGGCTTCTGGCGCACCGGGTCAAGCTGCGACGTGACCGGCACAACACTCAAGGGCAGCATGGGTGGCAGCATATTATTAGTCTCCTGTTCAGCAGACTGTCGGCTGCGTGGGTGACGACTTGAGCGTCAAGCCGCCAACTTGTGAACCAATCGTCATCTATCCGACGAAGATACCGCCCTTTTTCTTGCCGCTTGTAGCTTAAAGCTCGAAGCTGCACCTATTCCTTTTGGTCTGGAAGCCGTGTTCCGTTAGAATAGTCGGCTTTTTCACGGCGGGAGTCAGGCAGCATGGCGCAGCAGTATCAACCGGGGCAACGCTGGATTAGTGACAGCGAAGCAGAGCTGGGGTTAGGCACCGTTCTGGCACAGGACGGCCGCTTGTTAACCGTGCTCTATCCGGCCACTGGCGACACTCGCCAGTATGCGCTACGGAATGCGCCCCTCACTCGCGTGAGGTTTTCGCCGGGTGACACCATCACCCATTTCGAAGGCTGGAAAATGACCGTGCAAGAAGTCGACGACGTCGACGGCCTGCTGGTCTACCACGGCCTCAATGGGCAGAACGAGCAGGTCACCCTGCCGGAAACCCAGCTCTCGAACTTCATCCAGTTCCGCCTGGCCAGCGACCGTCTGTTCGCCGGCCAGATCGACCCGCTGCCCTGGTTCTCCCTGCGCTACCACACCCTGGAACACACCAGCCGCCAGTTGCAGTCCTCGCTCTGGGGCCTGGGCGGCGTGCGTGCGCAACCGATCGCGCATCAATTGCACATCGCCCGTGAAGTTGCCGACCGTATCGCGCCGCGGGTTCTGCTGGCGGACGAAGTGGGCCTGGGCAAGACCATCGAAGCCGGCCTGGTGATCCATCGCCAGTTGCTGTCGGGTCGCGCCAACCGCGTGTTGATCCTGGTGCCGGAAAACCTCCAGCACCAGTGGCTGGTGGAAATGCGCCGCCGCTTCAACCTGCAGGTCGCACTGTTCGACGAAGAGCGCTTTATCGAAAGCGATGCCACCAACCCGTTCGAAGACACCCAGCTCGCGCTGGTGGCCCTGGAATGGCTGGTGGACGACGAGAAGGCCCAGGACGCGCTGTTCGCGGCCGGCTGGGACCTGCTGGTGGTCGACGAAGCGCACCACCTGGTCTGGCACGAAGAAAAAGCCAGCCCCGAGTACTCGCTGGTGGAACAACTGGCCGAAGTGATTCCGGGCGTGCTGCTGCTCACTGCAACCCCTGAGCAACTGGGCCAGGACAGCCACTTCGCGCGCCTGCGCCTGCTGGACCCGAACCGTTTCCACGACCTGCACGCCTTTCGCGCCGAGAGCGAAAACTATCGCCCGGTGGCCGAAGCCGTCCAGGAACTGCTGGACAAGGGCCGTCTCTCGCCCGCCGCCCACAAGACCATCCAGGGCTTCCTCGGCGACGAAGGCGAAGCGCTGCTGACCGCCGTCAACGATGGCGACGCCGAAGCCAGTGCCCGCCTGGTCCGCGAACTGCTGGACCGCCACGGCACCGGCCGCGTGCTGTTCCGCAACACCCGCGCCGCGGTGCAAGGTTTCCCGGAGCGCAAGCTGCACGCCTACCCGCTGCCGTGCCCGGACGAATACCTCGAGCTGCCCCTGGGCGAGCACGCCGAGCTGTACCCGGAAGTCAGCTTCCAGTCGCAGCCGGATGTGGATGAAGAACAACGCTGGTGGCGTTTCGACCCGCGCGTGGAGTGGCTGATCGACCAGCTGAAGATGCTCAAGCGCACCAAAGTCCTGGTGATCTGCGCCCACGCCGAAACCGCCATGGACCTGGAAGACGCCCTGCGCGTGCGCTCCGGCATCCCGGCCACGGTGTTCCACGAGGGCATGAACATCCTCGAGCGTGACCGCGCTGCCGCCTACTTTGCGGATGAAGAGTTCGGCGCCCAGGTGCTGATCTGCTCGGAAATCGGCAGTGAAGGCCGCAACTTCCAGTTCTCCCACCACCTGGTGCTGTTCGACCTGCCGTCCCACCCGGACTTGCTGGAACAGCGGATCGGCCGTCTGGACCGGATCGGCCAGAAACATGTGATCGAACTGCACGTGCCGTACCTGGAAACCAGCCCGCAAGAGCGCCTGTTCCAGTGGTACCACGAGGCGCTGAACGCGTTCCTCAACACCTGCCCGACCGGCAACGCCTTGCAGCACCAGTTCGGCCCGCGCCTGCTGCCGCTGCTGGAAAACGCCGACGACGGCGAGTGGCAAGGGCTGATCGACGAAGCCCGTGCCGAGCGCGAGCGCCTCGAAGCCGAACTGCACACCGGCCGCGACCGTTTGCTGGAGCTCAACTCCGGCGGCGCTGGCGAAGGTGATGCGCTGGTGGAAGCGATCCTTGAGCAAGACGACCAGTTCACCCTGCCGATCTACATGGAAACCCTGTTCGACGCCTTTGGCATCGACAGCGAAGACCATTCGGAAAACGCACTGATTCTCAAGCCCAGCGAAAAAATGCTCGACGCCAGCTTCCCCCTGGGCGACGACGAAGGTGTGACCATCACCTACGACCGCAACCAGGCGCTTTCCCGCGAAGACATGCAGTTCATCACCTGGGAACACCCGATGGTGCAGGGCGGCATGGACCTGGTGCTGTCCGGTTCCATGGGCAACACCGCCGTGGCGCTGATCAAGAACAAGGCGCTCAAGCCGGGCACCGTGTTGCTGGAACTGCTCTACGTCAGCGAAGTGGTTGCTCCGCGTTCGCTGCAGTTGGGCCGTTACCTGCCACCGGCGGCACTGCGTTGCCTGCTGGATGCCAATGGCAATGACCTGTCGGGCCGCGTGTCGTTCCTGACCTTGAATGACCAGTTGGAAAGCGTGCCGCGGGCCAGCGCCAACAAGTTCGTGCAGGCCCAGCGCGACCAGCTGACGCCGCGGATCAACGCCGGTGAGGAGAAGATTGCCCCGCGTCACGCCGAGCGTGTGGCCGAGGCTCAACGTCGCCTGGCGGCGGATACCGACGAAGAACTGGCGCGCCTGACCGCGTTGCAAGCGGTCAACCCGACCGTGCGCGACAGCGAACTGGCTGCCCTGCGCCAACAGCGCGAGCAAGGCCTGGCGATGCTCGACAAGGCGGCGCTGCGACTGGAAGCGATTCGGGTGTTGGTCGCGGGCTAACTTCGCCGCCCTACCCTGACAAACAAAAAGGCCCGCGCAATGCGGGCCTTTTTTATTCACTGTAGACATCGTTGTTATTGATGACCTCTTCGCGAGCAAGCCCGCTCCCACATTTGACCGAGTCCCATCTTGAGAATGCGGTCAAATGTGGGAGCGGGCTTGCTCGCGAAGGCGTCACCTCGGTCTCAGGCAGTAACCGCCCTGGCCGGCACCTCCACCACCCCCAACCCATCCTTCATCCGCTGGGCATCGCGCACAAAACTGCGGGACGCCTGGAACAGAAACAGCATGGTCAAAAACAGCGCCACCGGAATCAGGTACATGGCGTCATGCAGTCCCACCGCCTTGTAAGCCTCAGTCATCTGCTGGGCACCGTCGGCATACATCGCCGAATGGGCAAAATGATCCGACAACCCGCCCACCACAATCGGCCCCATGCCCCCGCCCAGCAAATACAAGCCGGCGAAGAACAATGCCATCGCCGTCGCCCGCAGGCGCGGCTCGACCACGTCCTGGATCGCCGTGTACACGCAGGTGTAGAAGTTATAGGCAAACAGCCAGCCGACACTGAACAGCGCCACAAACACACCAATCTCGATCCGCCCCGCGTGCAACGCCCAGGCAGTGGTCACTGTAGAGATAATCAAACTGCACGCCGCGAACAGCAGCCGGCCGTTAGCGATACGTTGATGGATCTTGTCGGCAATCCAGCCACCCAGGGTCAGGCCCACCAGGCCGGTAATACCGACGATGACACCGGTGGCGACTGCCGCATCCTGCAACGGCAGCAGGAAATAGCGCTGCAGCATCGGCACCAGGAACGAGTTGCAGGCATAGGTGGCGAAGTTGAAGCACAACCCGGCCAGCACCAGCCAGAGGAATGTCGGCACCGCCAGCACCCGGCGAATCGGCCGGTCGACTTTCTCCTGGGAGACTTGCACGGCTTCCGCCGCGCCGCGCTTGGGTTCCTTGATGTAGAACATGAACACCGCAAGGATCAGCCCCGGCACCGCGGCAATAAAGAATGGCGCACGCCAGCTGTCGAACGCCTTGACCATCGCACCAATGGTGAAGAAGGCCAGCAACAGGCCCAAGGGCAGGCCCAGCATGAAGATCCCCATGGCCCGGGCACGGCGGTGGGCGGGAAACAGGTCACCGATCAGCGAGTTTGCCGCCGGCGCATAACTGGCCTCGCCGATGCCGATGCCCATGCGCACCAGCAAAAAGGTCCAGAAGCTGCCCACCAGACCATTGACCGCTGTCAGGCCACTCCACGCCGCCAGGCCCCAGCCCATGAGTTTGCTGCGCGAGCCGGTATCGGCCAGGCGCCCCAGCGGCAAGCCGGCAATTGCATAAACAATGGTGAACGCGGTACCGATGATCCCGAGCTGGAAGTCGCTGAGGTGCCACTCCATGCGGATCGGCTCGATGATGATCGCGGGAATGGTGCGGTCGAAAAAGTTGAACAGGTTGGCCAGGAACAGCAGGAACAGAATGCGCCAGGCATTCGCCGCTTGGGTCGAGTTCTGCATGGGTCCGTCTCTTTTATTGTTATGTGAGCCGCGATGCCAGACGCATCCTGAGCCCGGAACCTGCAATCTAGTCAGCCTCGTGGGGATTGTCTGTAATGATTCGTAAGTCTGATGTCACTCCATCGGGCGACCCGGGCGGTCATCCCTAATCATTTGGTTCTAGTTGTTTATAAACTCATCGCCAAATGATTAGAAGCAATCTGCCATCAATCCTTGTAACTCGCTCACGCTCTCTATACTGAAAGACGCAGTCAGACTAAAACTCTGTGACGGGACATGCTATGGAATGGCTTGGTTTGCATTTTTTTACCGACCTTCCGGACAGTGGGCACTTATTACTCAATTGCAGTCATAACCCCTTTCTGGTGCTACTGGCGTATGTAGTGGCGTGTGCAGCGGGCTTCGGCACCCTGGACATGGCCGAGCGGGTCGGCCATGTCGACAACCCCAAGGCTCAACGGCACTGGCGCTGGGTAGGCGCGGGCTGCCTGGCAGGCGGCATCTGGTCGACCCACTTCATCAGCATGCTGGCCTTCCAGGCGCCTATCGCGATTCACTACGAATTGATCATGACGTTCGCCTCGCTGCTGATCGCCCTGATCGCGGCGCTGTTCGCCATGCAAACCCTCAGTCATCCAAGGCTGCGCGCCCACCAATATGTGCTGGCGTCGGTGTGGATGGGGCTGGGTATTGCGCTGATGCACTACGTGGGCATGTCGGCCATGCGCTCCGAGGCGGGCGTGTATTTCGAGACGGGCTTGTTCCTCGCCTCTGTGTTGATCGCGATCGGCGCCAGCCTGGCGGCTTTGCTGCTGTCGCTGTACCTGCGCAACGGCACCGGCATGTTCCATCAATTGCTCAAGTACGCGGCCAGCCTGGTGCTCGGCGCGGGCATTATCAGCATGCACTTCACCGGCATGGCGGCCATGCAGCTGCTGGTACCCGAAGACCTCGTACAGTCGGCACTGCCGGTGGACAACAACCCGGTCCAACTGGGGCTGCTGGTGGCGGTCATCGCCCTGCTGGTGATTGGCAGCAGCATCAGTGCTGCCCTCGCGGACAAGAAGCTGCAACACAAGGAAACCGACCTGCGCCGGGTCAACGCCCTGCTCACCGAACTGGACCAGGCCCGCGCCTCGCTGCAACAGGTGGCGCATTACGATGCCCTGACCACCCTGCTCAACCGCCGTGGTTTCAACCAGATCTTCGCCGAGAAACTCGCGGAAAAAACCGCCACCGACGGCATGCTGGCGGTGATCTTCCTGGATATCGACCACTTCAAGCGCATCAACGACAGCCTCGGCCATGACGCCGGCGACGAACTGCTGACGGTGCTGGCCGGCCATATCAAAAGCTCGGTGCGCAGCCATGACGACGTGGTCGCGCGGTTTGGCGGTGACGAATTCTGCATCCTGATCAGCATCCATCATCGCGATGAAGCGCGGCACATGGCCCAGCGCATCATGCAGAAAATGAAAGACCCCATCGAACTGGCCGGCCGGCGCATGGTGATGACCACCAGCATCGGCATCAGCCTGTTTCCCGAAGACGGCAAAACCAGCGAAGAGCTGCTGAAGACCGCTGACCTGGCGCTGTATCAGTCCAAGGATGCCGGGCGTAATAGCCTGAACTTCTTCAGCTCCAACCTGAAAACCCGGGCCTTCCTGGAACTGCAGCTGGAAGAGGAACTGCGCGCCGCACTGCGGGGCAAGAACGAGTTGGTGCTGTTTTACCAACCGATACTTGACCTGAAAAAAGGCAGGGTCACGCGCCTCGAAGCCCTGGTGCGCTGGCAACACCCCCAACATGGCCTGCTGACCCCGGACCGGTTCATCGGCATTGCCGAAAGCAACGGGCTGATTGCCGAACTGGATCACTGGGTGCTACGCCAGGCCTGTCACGACCTGAGCCTGCTGTCGGAGCAAGGCCACACTGAATTGGTCATGGCCGTGAACTGCTCGGCCCTCAACCTGACGCGTGACGAGTTGGCCGATGAGATCGAAAACGCCCTGCGCTTCGGCGGGATCGCGGCCAATCGTCTGGAACTGGAAGTAACCGAGAACGCGCTGATGGGCAATATCAGCAGCACCCTGGCATTGCTACGGCAAATCCGCGCCCTGGGCGTGTCGCTGTCCATCGACGACTTCGGCACCGGCTACTCGTCCCTCGCCTACCTTAAGCGCCTGCCGTTGAACACCTTGAAAATCGACCGTTCATTTATCCAGGATATCCCCAAGTCGAACGCCGACATCGAGATCGTCCAGGCCATTATCGGCATGGCCCACACCCTGCACCTGCAGGTGGTGACAGAGGGCGTGGAAACCCTGCAACAATTTGAAGTGGTGCAAAAACACGGCTGTGATTTTGTTCAGGGTTACCTGCTCAGCGCTGCGGTGCCGTTGAGTGATATCAGCGCGGTGATCAACAGCCTGGACCAGAACAACCTGTTCAGCCTGCTGGGCCTGACGGGGGGTGACCCCGCGCCGAAAGATCCGCCTTCGGGTCGTGCGGGCCCGGCGTCCATCGTTCGGCCAATTCGCTGAATGTGGGGGCGGGCTTGCTCGCTCCCACATATTTGGCAAATCGCCATCATTTCACTAAAGAACTCCGACGAACGGCCGATTCATCAGAGTCCGGCCAGGCTTTCCCCTTAAAACCCTAGGGTTAAACCCTATCGCCCAAGACCCGGACGCACTGTAAAGTCGCGATCTCTCATTCTGTGATGGCTATTTGATACTTACTCAGCCATCCGTCCAGGCACATGGCGCACAATGACTTCTAAAAATAACTCTGCCACTGCGGTATCCGACGTGTTGCTGACAGCCCCTGCGGAAAAACCCTCAGGTTCAAAGTCATTGAGCACCGCCCGCCCGCTGGCCACCCAGCAGTACCTGTACTTTACCGAGACCAACACCGACCGCATCCTCGATAACCTCGACGGCCTGCGCGACATGGTGTTCCCGCGCGCACCGCACCTGGAAGTCGACGGTGAACTGCGCAATGAGCAGGAATTCCCCTCGGTGTGCCTGATCGGCCTGGGCCGCTGTGGCTCCAACATTGCCCTGGATGTGGCAGAGCTGGTGTACAACGCCCGCAAGTTCTACCTCAACGAATTCAGCAACGAAGACAAATCCACCGACAAGGGCTACCGCCCCGCCCAGTGGATTCGCAACAACCTGCGCCTGGGTTCGAACAAGGGCACCAAACCGGTGTTCCTGGTCGAGCCGCTGGTGATGCTGGGCGACCTGGACAAGGACATTGCCGGGCGCATCCGTTTCTCGCGCAAGGGTGAGAAAAGCGGTTTCCTGCGGGACTACAGCAAGATGAAAATCATGGACCTCTCGGAAGTCCATGCCGGCGGCGCCGGTAACGCGCCGATCCTCGGCCAGTACCTGGCCAAGATCATCCTCAACAAAGACACCCAGCGCTTCTCCAGCCCCGACTGGAAGATGATCCACTCGTACCTGATCGACTCCTGCGGCATCAAGGCCAACCAGTCGCGCCTGTACTTCTCGATCTTCAGTGCCGGCGGCGGTACCGGTTCAGGCATGGCCTCGGAGTTCGGCCTGGCCCAGCAGCACTCGTACATGAACAAGACGTTCGACACCAAGCCCGCCGATGAACATGACAGCAAAAGCGGTCACGCCTTCGTGTTCGAGCCGATCTTCACCAGCGGGATTTGTGTGCTGCCGAACATCTCCGATCACCGCAGCGAAATGTCCGAGGCGCTGCACATCAACGCCGGGCGGCTGTTGTGCAAATACCTGTCGGAAGAATGGGACTTCTCGTACAACTTCGACAATGAAGACAGCAGCGAAGCCAGCGTGAAAGGCCGTATCCGACCGTGGAACGCGATGATGCTGATCTCCAACGACATCATGCGTTACGCCGAGGAAAGCGATGACGGCAACATCCAGAACATTGATGTCAATGCCATGGAAAAGCACGCCAACCAGTACATCTCGCAGCAGATCTTCAACATTCTGACGGCCCAGGCGGTTACCACCGACTACGACCAGAACTATTTCCGTCGCGCCGGGATCGACATTGGCGAGACCATCCGCCTGGATGCCAACGACCTGTTCATGAGCCTGGCCGGCCCGGTGGCGATTGCCTATGCCGAATCGGTGGTGCCGGAAACGCCGGCGCCTTCGAGCGACAAGTTCAAGGTGTTCGAAAAAGAGCCGCAGCGGCTGAACATCGACGACCTGTTTTTCCGTTCCATTGATCTGCCGCACTTCAACAAGGTGACCCAGGCGATCGAAGGCATCAGCCTGTTGCCGATCGAGTCCAAGCGGTACAAGGCCTCCCTGGAGCAGTACAAGAATTCCGGCTATGACGCGGCGGCGTTGCATGACTTGCACTTCTTCAAGAACTGCTCGTCGGTGGTGTCGATTGTGTCGTTGCCCAAGGATTACAAGCTGTCCTATATGGACCTGAATCGGCTCAAGACGCACCTCAACAGCCTGTTTCCCAATACGACGCTCAAACGGTATGCGCTGGTGATCGGGGCGTCGGCCAACTTGTCGCTCACGACCTTGATCGCTAAAAGCCCGTGCCTGTCGGATGATTTTTTGACGTTGATCGTGGCGTTTATCAAGCGCTGTTTTGCGCGTAATCCGTATCGGTTTGATGACACTTTGGATAATTCGATCCTGGATTTCATCATCCATGAGGATTTTGATGAAGACCGGATTGATGAGCTGCTCAACGAGTTCGAGAACCCGGCGAAGATCCTGGATACCAACTGGTATGCGATCAAGCCGATGTACGAGAAGAAGTATCGTGAGTTGATCAACGACAAGGACAAGTTTGTGTCGATCAACGATATTCGTCTGTCGCGGGATTGTGTGAAGAAGGCGATCAAGTACCTGCGTGAGATTTATCGTCACCGGATTGGGAAGACCAAGGTTATTTCGCTGAATAACCATACCGGGAAGACGGCGTAGGCTTTGTTGCTGAGGTGGGGTGTATATCCGTTATTTGGGTTGGGGCTGATATTGGTTCCGCTCTT
>NZ_JACAQC010000050.1:0-49230 GCF_013385345.1 Pseudomonas sp. I8001 | reverse complement strand
CGGAACCAATAGTCGCCGTTACCTAAATAACGGATATGTACACCATCACCACCGCCACCACCCTCAGGGCCGATACAAATGCGCATGCCCCGCACGATACAACGACGACTCACCAAAACTGTCACTGGCCAAAACCCGACCCACCAGAATCAACGCCGTACGCCGAAACCCCTTGGCTGCCACCTTCCCGGCAATATCCGCCAGCGTACCAATGGCCCAATCCTGATCCGGCCAGGTCGCCCGATGCACCACCGCAATCGGACAATCCTCCCCATAGTGAGGCACCAACTCAGCCACGATCTTCTCCAGATGATTCACCCCCAGGTGAATCGCCATAGTCGTCCCATGCTGCGCCAGGCTACTGAACACCTCACCCTCAGGCATCGCCGTCTTATCCGCATACCGCGTCAAAATCACACTCTGCGCAATGTCCGGCAACGTCAGCTCAGCCTCCAACAACGCCGCACACGCCGCCACCGCCGTCACCCCGGGAATGATCTGAAACCCAATCCCAAGCTCCCGCAACAGCCGAATCTGTTCCCCAATCGCCCCGTACAAACTCGGATCCCCGGAATGCACCCGCGCCACATCCTGGCCTTTCTCATGGGCCGTCTTGATCAGCCCAATGATCTGCTCCAGATGCAGCTCCGCACTGTTGACCACCAACTCCGCCTGATGCCCCTCAAGCACCGCCGCCGGCACCAGCGAACCGGCATAGATGATCACCGGGCAACTGCGAATCAGCCGCTGCCCCTTGACCGTGATCAATTCCGGGTCACCTGGGCCTGCGCCGATGAAAAAGACAGTCATGGATTCATTCCTGTGAAAAAAAGCACGCGAGCAGCCCTCCAGATGAAGATTACTCATGATCAAAGCTGACGATTATCGGGAATTCAGCCGGCGCAAGCCAATGCAAAGGTGGCCTGGGCGGTTTTTTTGCGAGTGATCAGCAGGGTGGCAGGGCCTTGGGACAGGTGTTCTGCCAGTGCCAGGGCCGCACTTTCCGCGATGCCGTAGCAACCGGTATAAGCAAAAACCGTCTCCGACTTATGGCTCAATCGATCTTCATAGGGCGCCAATTGCTCCGCACTGAAAAATACCAACGGCAAATCCAGAACCTGAGCCAGTGCCAGCAACCCCGGCTCATCCCGCTTGCGATCAAGACTGGCCAACGCAGTGATGCGCTGACGCTCAATGCCACCCTCGGCGAGGGCGGCGTTGAACAGTTCACGCAGGATGTCGACAGAACAACCCCGCTGACACCCCAGGCCAACCGCCAGGATCATGCCGAATACTGACCATCACGGTTACGGCGAAACAGCCAGGCACTGATCAAGCCCAGCGCCAGCCAGAAGGCAACGTTGGTCAACTGCGAGGCGATCTTGAATTGAGCTTCCAGAGCCTCCGGCGCCAGCATCGAGTGGACTTCCGGCTGTGGTGCGCCAATCACATGGGGCACAGCCAGGATCGCCACGCCCAGGATTTTCAGCAGCCAGTTACGACCGAACACGATCAGCGCGATACCGGCAGCGGTAGAGGCGGCAGTGCCGATCCACCAGATTTGCCGTTGCGCCAGGTCTGCCGCCGCAGTCCCCGGCAATTCAGGCGGCAAGCCCAGGGTCGGCGCCAACACAAAGGTGGCGTAACCGGCCAGGCCCCATAGCAGGCCTTGGGCCGTACGGGTCGGTGCACGCAGGGTGTACAGGCCGGCAAGCATCAGGGCAAAACCTACGGCGACCACCAGGTTACCGCCCGTAGTCGACAGCACACGCTGCCAGCCATCTTCCGGCTCCCAGGCTTCAGCGTCGTGGGTGTGGGCCGTGGCTTCGGCATGTTCATGCACTTCGGTCGCGGCCGGGGCGTTTTCGAAGGTTTCCGCCTGCAGGATCAGCGGGGCAACCCAGAAGCTTTGCAGCAAGGTCAGCAGCAAGGCGGCCAGGAGGCCGGTGAAACCTGCGGTTTGGGCAATACGCTTGATCATGTCGGCAGGTCTCAGTGGCACGGGAACGCAGCGCTGTGGCGGGTATCGTGGGCGGCGTTGTGCACCGCTTCGATGTGCGAGAAACCGGCGAAATACACCAGGCACGCGCCGAGGATCGACGCGCCGATGGCGGCAGTCAGGCGTTGGCTCAGGGTGGCGGTGGTGCTGGCGGTAGAGGCGGTGCTGCTGATGATCGACATGGCGCGTCCCTTCAGGGTTTCAGGGTGACACGAGCGCATGAAAACCCCGCGAGCCAGGCACGCAGGGTTCTGAACAGCGCCCGCCCACCGCGGGTTTGTTATCTGATTTTTTCGGGCCGGTCTCCGGGCTTGCGAGGGGCCTGGGCCTTGAAAGCATCACCTTCCCATGCCGTAGAGGCACAGTGGTTTTGATGCTTCACTCGCTTACCGTTGCGGGGGCAGCACCGGACTCGTCACGCCCTTGAGTAAAGGAACATGACTCACCGGTTTCCCGTTTCACCCTGTGAAGGGCACCCGAAACAAGATGTGTAGGAGAGCATGGGCGGGCGATGGGCGTCAAATCGCCGGGTTATTGCCAGCGTTTGAACAGCACGCTGGCATTCACGCCGCCGAATCCAAACCCATTGGAAATCGCGTATTCAATCGGCAACGACCGAGCTTGGCCCCGGACCATATCCAGTCCATCGGCGGCGGGGTCCGGGTTATCCAGGTTGAGGGTCGCCGGGGCAATCTGGTCGCGCAGGGCGAGCACGGTGAAGATCGCCTCGATCCCGCCCGCGGCGCCCAACAGATGGCCGGTCGCCGACTTGGTGGCGCTGATCGCGACGCTGGCATTTGCACCGAACAGCGTATTGATCGCTGCCAGTTCGCCGTTGTCGCCTACGGGGGTCGACGTGGCATGGGCGTTCAAGTGCTGGATCTGTGCGGCGCTGATCCCTGCCTGCGCGATCGCCAGTTCCATTGCCCTGCGTGCACCCGAGCCATCTTCCGGGCCCGAGGTCATGTGATAGGCGTCGGCGCTGGTGCCGTAGCCCACCAGCTCTGCAATAGGCGTCGCCCCGCGAGCCAATGCATGCTCCAGTTCCTCGATCACCAACAGCCCGGCACCTTCGCCCATCACAAACCCGTCGCGGCCTTGATCAAACGGGCGGGAAGCCAATGCCGGCGTGTCGTTGTAATCGCTCGACAGCGCACGCGCCGCAGCAAAACCGCCGAGGCTGACTCGGTGGATACAGGCTTCGGCGCCGCCACACACGGCGATGTCGATTTCTCCGGCACGGATCATTCGCGCAGCATCACCAATCGCCTGTACGCCGGCGGCGCAGGCAGTGACGGGGGAGCCCAGCGGACCTTTCAGTTGATGCTGGATCGACACGTGCCCGGCCGCCATGTTGCCGAGGAATGACGGGATCGTGAACGGCGACAGGCGGCGAGGCCCTTTGCTGTCAGCCGTACGAACGGCCTCGGCAATCGCGGGAAAACCACCCACGCCGGAGGCGATGATTGTCGCGGTACGTTCCTGCTGCGATGGCGTCTGCGGACTCCAGCCAGCCTGGGCCAGGGCCTCTTGCGCGGCGGCCAGGGCAAACACGATGAACCGGTCCATCTTGCGTTGTTCCTTGGCCGGGATGACAGTGTCCGGGTCAAAGCCGGCTTCAGGGTCCTGGATGCGGTCCAACACTTGGCCGCCGATGCTGATTGCCAGGTCGCCGATCAATGCCTCGGGTAGCCTGCGAATCCCGGATTCACCGGCCAGCAGGCGCTTCCAGGTCTGTTCCACGCCGGTTGCCAGCGGTGTCACTGCACCCATGCCGGTCACAACAATTCGCTTACTCATGATCGCTTAGCTCCGCAAATTTCAGGTTGGTAGCAATGCATGGACGAAACTATCATTATGAAAGTAACATCCGATAGCTGAAATTTCCGTAGCCGCCCCACAGAGGAACTGCAATGCAACGTAAGTCGCTGGTGAATGCCGAATGCCCGGTAGCCCGTGGAGTGGAACGGGTAGGCGAGTGGTGGAGCATCCTGATCATGCGCGACGCGCTGCAAGGGTTGCGGCGTTTTGACGAGTTTTCCCAGAGCCTGGAAATCGCTCCGAATATGCTCACCCGCCGGCTCAACAGCCTGGTGGAAGCGGGGCTGCTGGAACGCCGGCAATACAGCGAGCGGCCGCCCCGTTTCGAGTACGTACCGACGCCGGTTGGCGAGGATTTCCGGGTGGTGATCATGGCGTTCATCGGCTGGGGCAACCGCCATTTCGCCAACGAAGGTGAAAGTCTGCAATTGGTCGACCGGAAAACCCGGCGCCCGGTGGAAGTGGCGGTGGTGGACGCCGACGGTGCACGCGTGTCCGTCGAGCAATGCAGCGTCCAGGCCGGTCCGGCGGCGAGCGAAGGCATGCTGGAGCGCCTGGCGCTGCTTAGTGCCAAACGCTCGGACATTGACCCGTCCCCGCGCACTGCGTAGCCTTGCACCTTCGAGGTTCTTCGGCCCAGGCCGAAGCTAAGAAGGGAACGCGGTCAATGCCGCGGCTGCCCCCGCAACTGTAAAGGGTTTATCTGACTGCCACGCCACTGCCTGAACAAGGCGGGAAGGCGCAGCCAGCGCCGGCCTCACCGCCGGCAAGCCCCAAGCCAGGAGACCTGCCTCGCAACCGATTTTCTACTTCAACCGGGCGGGGTGATCCGGTGGCGAATTCTGCTTCTGCGCACCTGCGCAGGGCCACTCGTCCCGTATGCCCGCCCCAAAGGGCATCCGATGAAAACACTGGCCAAACTCCCCGTCACCATCGTTACCGGCTTCCTCGGCTCGGGCAAGACCACCTTGCTGCGCCACATGCTGGATAACGCCCAGGGGCGCCGCATCGCGGTGATCGTCAACGAGTTCGGCGAGCTGGGCATTGACGGTGAAATCCTCAAGCAATGCTCCATCGGCTGTACCGAAGAAGAGGCGAACGGCCGCGTCTACGAATTGGCCAATGGCTGCCTGTGCTGCACGGTCCAGGAAGAGTTCTTCCCGGTGATGCGCGAACTGGTGGCCCGTCGCGGCGACCTCGACCATATCCTCATCGAAACCTCGGGCCTGGCCCTGCCAAAACCCTTGGTCCAGGCGTTCCAGTGGCCGGAAATCCGCAGCGCCTGCACCGTTGACGCCGTGATCACCGTGGTCGACAGCCCAGCCGTGGCCGCCGGCACGTTCGCCGCCTTCCCGGACCAGGTTGACGCCCAGCGCAAGCTCGACCCGAACCTGGACCACGAATCCCCCCTGCACGAGCTGTTCGCTGACCAACTGGCCAGCGCCGACCTGGTGATCCTCAACAAGTCCGACCTGATCAGCCCTGAAGACCTGGCCCGTGTGCGCCTGGAAGTGGCAGAAGAACTGCCGCCGGCGGTAAAAATCATCGAAGCCAGCAGCGGTCGCCTGCCGCTGGACGTATTGATCGGCCTGGGCGCGGGCTCGGAAGAACACATCGATGGCCGCCACAGCCATCACGATCATCACCACGAAGGTGAAGACGACCACGACCACGATGCCTTCGACTCCATCTCCATCGAACTGCCCCAGGCCGACGAAAGCCTGCTGCTGGACGCCCTGACCCAACTGGTGGTCAAGCACGGCATCCTGCGGGTCAAGGGCTTCGCGGCGATCCCGAACAAACCGATGCGCCTGCTGATCCAGGGCGTGGGCACGCGTTTCGACAAGCACTTCGACCGCGCCTGGCGCGCCGATGAGCCGCGCGCCACGCACCTGGTGCTGATCGGCCAGGAACTCGACGCCGCCTTGCTCGAAGCGCAACTGCGCGCTGCCCTCAGCGTTTAAACCATGCATCTGCTCAGGACCCAGCCCGGCGGTTTCGTTTCGGATGACAACATCGCCGACCTTGGGCAAACCCCCGCCGAGCTGGTGATCCTGTGCAGCGGTGATTCCAGCCTGGCGCTGCTGGCCGAAGCGGCCCAGCAGTTGCCCGAGGATTACCCGAGCCTGCGCCTGGCCAACCCGATGCAGGTGCAGAACCATGCTTCGGTCGACCTGTATGTGGATGAGGTGCTGCGCCACGCCAAGGTCATCCTGATTTCGCTGCACGGCGGCATCGGTTATTGGCGCTACGGTATCGAGCGCCTGGTGGAGTTGGCCGAGCGCGGCGTGCAGCTGATCCTGGTGCCGGGGGATGATCGCCCGGACCCGGAACTCAGTGGCCTCAGCACCGTGGGCGCCGAGGAACGTGACCGGCTCTGGCACTTCCTGCGCCAGGGTGGTTTGGGGAATGCGCTGGATTTCTATCGTTGCCTGGCCGCCAGCTACCTTGGCCGCGATTACGCCTGGAGCGAGCCGCAAACCCTGCCGCGCACGGCGATTTATCATCCGCATAAAGCCAATGCCCGTCTCAACGATTGGCAGGCTGACTGGCAAGCTGATTTTCCCGTGGCGGCGGTGCTGTTCTACCGCTCCCATTTGCAGGCGGCCAACACCGGCTTTATTGATGTTTTTTGCCAGCGCTTGCAGGCCGCGGGTCTCAACCCGCTGCCGATGGCGGTGGCCAGTTTGAAAGAGCCCGGCTGCCTGACCGTGGTCGAGGATTTGCTGGACGAGGTGCACGCATCGGTGATTCTGAACACCACCGGTTTTGCCCAGTCCAGCCCCGAAGCGCCGCACCTGCGGCCGTTTCGCCGCAATATCCCGGTGATCCAGGCGATTTGCGCCCAGGACAACGAGCCCGGCTGGCAGGCCAGCGAACAAGGCCTCGGCCCTCGGGACCTGGCGATGCACATTGCCTTGCCGGAGCTGGACGGGCGCATCATCAGCCGGCCCATCAGCTTCAAGGACCTGGCCTGGCGCAGCGAGCGCAGCCAGTCGGATGTGGTGTGCTATCGCGCACAGCCGGAGCGCATGGACTTTGTCGCCGAACTGGCGCGGCGCTGGGTCGAACTGGCGCGGGTGCCGAATGGCGAAAAGCGTATCGCGCTGATCCTCGCCAACTACCCGACCCGGGACGGACGTATCGGCAACGGCGTGGGTCTCGACACCCCAGCCGCCGCGCTGAATATCCTGCGGGCACTAAAAATCCAAGGTTATCCGCTGCCGGACGAGCTGCCGGAAAGCGGAACGGCACTGATCCAGGCGCTCTTGGGCGGCGTCAGCAACGACCTGGACAGCCTCGACTTGCGTCCGTGTCATCAGAGCCTGGCGCTGGATGACTACGAGGCGATGTTCAACCGCTTGCCCGAGTCCAATCGCCAGGCCGTGTTGGCACGCTGGGGTACGCCTCATAGCGATCCGATGTTCCGCGACGGGCGCATGATGATCGCGGGCCTGCGTTTGGGCCTGACCTTCGTCGGCATCCAGCCGGCCCGGGGTTACCAGGTGGACGCGAGTGCGGTCTATCACGACCCGGACCTGGTGCCGCCCCATGGCTACCTGGCGTTCTACTTCTGGTTGCGCCACACCTACGGCGCCCACGGCGTGATCCACGTTGGCAAGCACGGCAACCTGGAATGGCTGCCGGGCAAGGGCGTCGGGCTTTCCGAGAACTGCTGGCCCGACGCACTACTGGGGCCGCTGCCGAATATCTACCCGTTTATCGTCAATGACCCGGGCGAGGGCGCCCAGGCCAAGCGCCGCACCCAGGCCGTGATCATCGACCACCTGATGCCGCCGCTGACTCGCGCCGAAACCTACGGGCCGCTGCGCGACCTGGAGTTGCTGGCCGACGAGTATTACGAGGCACAACTGCTCGACCCACGGCGTGCCCGCGAGCTGCAAAAGGACATCCTCAAGCTGGTGCGCGAAACCCGCATCGACCAGGAACTGGCCCTGGACGAAAACCTCGACAGCGACGCCGATGCGGCGATCTGGCTGCCGCGCCTGGACACCTACCTGTGTGACTTGAAGGAGTCGCAGATTCGCGATGGCCTGCACATTTTCGGCGAGTCGCCCGAGGGCCGTTTGCGCATCGACACCTTACTGGCCTTGCTGCGCATTCCGCGTGGCGATGGTCGCGGGCCGCAATCGAGCCTGCTGCGGGTATTGGCCAAGGCCTTTGACCTGGGCTTCGATCCGCTGGACTGCGCCTTGGCCGAGCCGTGGACCGGGCGCCGGCCAGTGGTGTTGCAGAAGATCGACACGCAGTTGTGGCGCACCGCCGGCGACACCCGTGAACGCCTGGAGCTGTATGCCGCGCGCTTGATCGAGCAGGCGCTGGAAGGTGCCGTGGAGCAGCTTGAAGAGCCCGGCTGGGAAGACGTCAAGGCGGTGATCGAGAGCTTGCGCATCGTCGTCGCGCCACGCCTGGATGCCTGCGGCCCGGCGGAAATGCGCGGGTTGCTGGATGCCTTGAACGGGCGCTTCGTCCCGGCCGGGCCCAGCGGCGCGCCGAGCCGGGGCCGTCTGGACGTGTTGCCTACCGGTCGTAACTTTTTCTCGGTGGATGTGCGCAACCTGCCCACCACCACTGCCTGGCGCATCGGCTTCCAGTCGGCGAACCTGATTCTTGAGCGTCACCTGCAGGATCATGGCGACCACTTGCGCCAACTCGGCCTGTCGGTGTGGGGCACTGCCACCATGCGCACCGGCGGCGACGACATTGCCCAGGCCATGGCGCTGATGGGCGTGCGCCCGGTGTGGGCCACCGGCAGCCAGCGGGTGGATGACTTTGAAATCCTGCCGATCAGTCTGCTGGACCGGCCACGGGTGGATGTGACCTTGCGCGTGTCGGGGTTCTTCCGTGATGCATTCGCCAACCTGATCCGCCTGTTCGATGCGGCGGTGCAAGCCGTGGCTGCGCTGGACGAACCGGATGACCTGAACCCGCTGGCCGCCAAGGTGCGCAGTGAGCGCGAAGCGTTGCGCCTGTCGGGCCTTGACGAGGACGCGGCGGCGAAGCAGGCCGGCTGGCGGATCTTCGGTGCCAAGCCCGGTGCCTATGGTGCCGGCGTGCAGGGCGCGATTGATGGGCGCTTGTGGCAGAGCCGCGAAGACCTGGCGGAGGTTTACCTGAACTGGGGCGGCTACGCCTATGGCGGCTCCGACGAAGGCACCGCCGCCCGCGAACAGTTTGCCCAGCGTTTGAGCCAGGTGCAGGCGGTGTTGCAGAACCAGGACAACCGCGAGCATGACCTGCTCGACTCCAATGATTACTACCAATTCCAGGGCGGCATGCTCGCCGCCGTGGAAACCCTGAGCGGCGACAAGGCCGCCAGCTATCATGGTGACCACAGCCAGCCGGACTTGCCGAAAGTCCGCACGTTGAAGGAAGAGTTGAACCGGGTGATTCGTGCCCGGGCGGCCAACCCGAAGTGGATCGAAGGGGTGAAGCGCCACGGCTATAAAGGCGCGTTCGAGATGGCGGCCACCGTGGATAATCTGTTCGCGTTCGACGCTACGACGGCGTTGATCGACGATCATCAATACGCGTTGCTGGCGGATGCCTACTTGCTGGACCCGGACACCCGCGCCTTTGTGCAGCAGCACAACCCGGATGCCCTGCGGGATATGACCGAACGCATGCTCGAAGCCCAGCAACGCGGCATGTGGCAGGAGCCTGGGGCGTACCGCGAGGCGTTGGAAAACCTGTTGTTGGATATAGAAGAAGGCAGTTGATGACCGACCTCCCGCATTTCCCGCTGTCCGCCGTTGTCGGTGCCGACGACTTGAAACTGGCCCTGTGCCTGACCGCCATCGACCCGAAAATCGGCGGTGTGCTGATCGAAGGCCCGCGGGGCATGGCCAAGTCCACCCTGGCCCGTGGCCTGGCGGACCTGCTCGCCAGCGGCCAGTTCGTCACGCTGCCGTTGGGCGCCACCGAAGAGCGGCTGGTGGGCACACTCGATCTGGACGCGGCACTCAGTGAGGGCCGCGCACAGTTTTCCCCCGGCGTGCTGGCCAAGGCCGACGGCGGCGTGCTCTATGTCGATGAAGTCAACCTGCTGCCCGACCACCTGGTGGACCTGCTGCTGGACGTGGCCGCCAGCGGCACCAACCTGATCGAGCGCGACGGGATTTCCCACCGGCATTCGGCGCATTTTGTACTGATCGGCACCATGAACCCGGAAGAGGGCGAGCTGCGCCCGCAATTGCTCGACCGGTTTGGTTTTAACGTAGCGCTGAGCGGGCACACCCAGCCGGCCGAACGCGGGCAGATCATCCGTCGCCGCCTGGATTTCGACAGCGACCCTCAGGGTTTCTGCGGGCAATGGGCCGACCGGCAGGCCGCGTTGCGTGAGCGCTGCACCCGGGCCCGCGCCTTGCTGGATAGCATCCCGTTGGATGACCAGGCGCTGGCGCAGATTACCGAGCGCTGCTTTGCCGCCGGGGTCGATGGCTTGCGCGCCGACCTGGTCTGGCTGCGTGGCGCACGTGCCCATGCGGCCTGGCGGGGCGCGACGGCTATCA
The DNA here is from genome assembly GCF_013385345.1 of Pseudomonas sp. I8001. NCBI lineage: Bacteria > Pseudomonadati > Pseudomonadota > Gammaproteobacteria > Pseudomonadales > Pseudomonadaceae > Pseudomonas > Pseudomonas sp. I8001. Next base: position 38,877 of record NZ_JACAQC010000050.1, on the reverse strand, counting down.
GCGAAGAAGATATCGAAGCGGTCGCGGAATTTGCCCTGCGCCATCGTCGTCAGGAGCAATCCCCGCCTGCAACGCCGCCCGCTGGCGGTCAATCACCCAAGCCCAATGATGCACCTGAAGGCCAGGGCCAATGGGGCGACATGCCCGCACCCGCCTTGCCGATAGGTGCTCGCCGTGATGTGCCCACCTGGCCAAAAAAGCCCTAGGCATCCGCCCCAAACCTGACGCAGGGGCGGATGCACGGCCCAAGGCGGGTCGACTGAACAAGGGCCGGCGTGGCCAGGCGCGCAGCGCGGCCGAAGGTTCGATCAACTGGCCGGGCACCTTGCTCGGCGGGCGGCCGCAACGCCGCGAAGATTTGTTGTATCAACTGCGTAGCCGTACGCCCCATGAACTGTGGCTGGTGATTGTCGATGCTTCGGCGTCCACCCGGCGGCATCAGGCGCTTAGCGATGCCAAGGGATTACTGGCCCAACTGTTCGACGATGCCTATCGACAGCGGGCGCGCATGGCGTTGCTCACCGCGAGCGGGCAATCGCCAAAGTGGCAGGTGCAGGGATTAAAGGCGGCAAAAGGGCTTGGTCATTGGCTTGATGGCCTCGGTGCAGGCGGTGGCACGCCATTGTTGCCAGCGCTGAACGAAGCGGGGCACTGGTTGGCGGCTCGTCGCAAGCGTTACCCGGTGGAGCAGCAGCGGTTGCTGGTGATCACCGATGGGCGGCTGAAGGATGTGGCGGGTTTGCCGCCGCTGGACTGCCCGGGTTTGCTGGTGGACATCGAGCGCGGCCCGATTCGGTTGGGCCGTTCAAAGCAGCTGGCTATGGGGTTACAGATTGACTATCGGCATATCGATAACCTGTAAGCGCCGGCACGTTCGGCCAAAGATCCGCCACCAGAAACAACCGTTCGGCTTCCTCCCATTCGCCTTCGCTGTTTTCCACCAGGCGCACCAGCAATTGCGCGGGCGCCATGGGGTCCAGCTCGGTCAGCCAGTGTTGCATCCGGGCCACGTCCCAGGCTTCGTCCGCCGGGTAGTGCGCCGGCGCCAGCCATGCGTGGCGGGGCAGCGGTTGCCAGCGTCCTGCCGGGCTTTGCTCGATAAACCTCGACCAATCGCGCTGATGCAGCCAGCGGCCATTCAGGTGTTGGGGATGCGCGCCCTGGGGGGCCTGCGCCATGCCCGGCCATGGGTAGAGCAGATACCCGCCCAGCCACAGATGGGCATCAAAAGCCTGGATATCCAGCGCGGCCAGGACCTCGCGGCTCTCCGGCCGGGCGGAAATCGGCAGTTGGTGCTGGGCCAGGTGGGCCAGCTTGCGGTCGAGCCGGTCATGACAGCCGGGGCCGAGCCATTGCGCGGTGTCCCGGCCATTACCGTCCTGGGGCCCGAGGTAGAGTTTGATCGCCAGTTCCAGATGATGCACACCGTCACGGTCGCGCAGCAGCATGTCCAGCTCGCCCAGGGTATGCCCGGCCTGGCGGATCGGCAGGTTGGCCGCCAGCAGCTCCACGCCCGGCGCATGCTGCACGGCGAATTGCCACAGCCGTTCGTAATACAACCCCAGCCGGCGGGTGCGTGCCTGGCTCAGCCAATGCAGCAAGGCACTGCTGTCCTGGTCCAGCTGGCGCAGCCACTGCTCTAGCAAATGCGGGGCCTGCACCCAGTCGCTGCCGGTCAGCGGGTGGCGTTGTGGCCACGGCGTTTGCGCGAGCATCGGCGGGGCGAGCATCACCCACGCGAGATCGCGCACCTCGGGGTGACGCAGTTGGCGGGGCAGGTGCTGCAAATCAGGGAACAGAGTCATGGTCCGAGCATAGCCTTTTACAGCCGGGAAGGGGGCTGAGAACCGTTGTCGTCTGGGGTTTGCGGCTACAAAGGATTTTGTGTAACGCCGGCTTTCGCCCATAATCGTTCTTTTTTGCAGAACCCGAACCCCGCAGGAGCCCCATGGAGCAATTTCGCAATATCGGCATTATCGGTCGCCTGGGCAGTACCCAGGTGCTGGACACCGTCCGCCGACTGAAAAAGTTTCTGCTCGAGCGCCACCTGCACGTGATCCTCGAAGACACCATCGCTGAAATCCTCCCGGGCCATGGCCTGCAGACCTCGTCGCGCAAGATGCTCGGTGAAGTCTGCGACATGGTGATCGTGGTGGGCGGCGACGGCAGCCTGCTGGGCGCCGCCCGGGCGCTGGCGCGGCATAACGTGCCGGTGCTGGGGATCAACCGTGGAAGCCTGGGGTTCCTCACCGATATTCGCCCCGACGAGCTGGAAGTCGAAGTGGCCAAGGTGCTGGACGGCCACTACCTGGTGGAAAACCGCTTCCTGCTGCAAGCCGAAGTGCGCCGCCACGGCGAAGCCATCGGCCAGGGCGACGCCCTCAACGATGTGGTGCTGCACCCCGGCAAGTCGACGCGGATGATCGAGTTCGAGTTGTACATCGACGGCCAGTTCGTGTGCAGCCAGAAGGCCGACGGCCTGATCGTCGCCACGCCGACCGGGTCCACGGCCTACGCGCTGTCGGCCGGTGGGCCGATCATGCATCCCAAGCTGGATGCCATTGTGATCGTGCCGATGTATCCCCATATGTTGTCCAGCAGGCCTATCGTGGTCGATGGCAACAGTGAGCTGAAAATCGTGGTGTCAAAAGACATGCAGATCTACCCGCAAGTCTCCTGCGACGGGCAGAACCATTTCACCTGCGCCCCCGGTGACACCATCACCGTGAGCAAAAAGGCACAGAAGTTGCGGTTGATCCACCCGCTGGACCACAACTACTACGAAGTGTGCCGGACCAAGCTGGGCTGGGGCAGCCGCTTGGGGGGTGGAGGCGACTGATGCTCGATCCCGCGCGTAGCTACGACCTGATTGGTGACGTGCACGGTTGCGCTCATACCCTTGAGCACTTGCTCGACCGGTTGGGTTACCACAAGCAGGGCGGTACCTGGCGCCATCCGTCGCGAATGGCCGTGTTCCTCGGCGATATCATCGACCGTGGCCCGCGCATTCGCGAGGCGCTGCATATCGTCCACGACATGACCGAGGCCGGCCAGGCACTGTGCATCATGGGCAACCATGAGTTCAACGCGCTGGGCTGGAGCACGCCCGCCGCCCCAGGCAGCGGCAAGCAGTTTGTGCGCGAGCACACGCCACGCCACGCGCGGTTGATCCACGAGACCCTGACCCAGTTCGAACAGCACCCGGCAGACTGGCACGATTTCCTCGGCTGGTTCTATGACATGCCGCTGTTTGTCGACGCCGGGCGATTCCGCGTAGTGCACGCTTGCTGGGACAACGGCTTTATCGAGCCCCTGCGCGCGCATTTCCCGGACGGCTGCATCGACGAACACTTCCTGCAAGCCGCCGCCGTGCCTGGCAGTTTCGCCAGCAATGCCTTCGACCGCCTGTTGCGCGGTACCGACATGCGCCTGCCGGACGGCTTGACCCTGACCGGCGGCGACGGCCTGACGCGCTCGTTCTTCCGTACCAAGTTCTGGGAAGACGACCCGAAGACCTACGGCGATATCGTGTTCCAGCCCGATGCGCTGCCGGAACCGGTGGCCGCCACGCCGCTGTCGTCCACTGAAAAGAATTCCCTGCTGCGCTACGGCGTCGACGAGCCATTGCTGTTCGTCGGCCACTACTGGCGCAGCGGCAAACCGGCGCCGATCCGCCCGAACCTGGCCTGCCTGGACTACAGCGCGGTGCTGTACGGCAAGCTGGTGGCGTACCGGCTGGATCAGGAAACCCGCCTGGACCCGCGTAAATTTGTTTGGGTCGATGTCGAGCGCCCTGAGGTTATTTCATGAGTACCGTTGCTGTATTACGCCTGCCGCTGGCGGTGGATTTGAGTGGTTTCGTCAAGCTTCTGCAACGCATGCAAGTGCCCCATCGCGTCAGCGAAGAAGCCGGGGAGCAGGTGCTGTGGGTGCCTGACTCCATCAGTGAAGACGTGAAGGTCCTGTACCAGCGCTTTCCGGCCGGTGACCCGGACCAGCAACTGGACATTCCCGAGCAGGCGACGTCGACCAGGCGTCCCGGGTTTGCCCAGCAGCTTCGCCACAGCCCGGTGACCGCGTTGGTGTTGCTGCTGAGCATCATCGTCGGCGCCGTTACGTTGCTGGGGGATAACCTGCAAGCCATGAGCTGGCTGACCTTCCTGCCGTTCAGCGTGGCAGGCGAGTACATCCGTTTCACGCCATTGACCGACAGCCTGGCGTCGGGACAGTGGTGGCGCCTCGTCACGCCGATGTTGATCCACTTCGGCATCCTGCACCTGGCCATGAACGGCATGTGGTACTGGGAACTGGGGCGGCGCATCGAGTTGCGCCAGGGCAGCATCAACCTGCTGGGCCTGACCCTGCTGTTCAGCCTGGTGTCGAACTACGCTCAATACTATTTTGGTGGTCCCGGCCTGTTTGGCGGGTTGTCCGGCGTGCTGTATGGCTTGCTCGGGCATTGCTGGATCTATCAGTGGGTGTCGCCGAATCCGGTGTATCGCCTGCCTCGCGGGGTGTTGGTGATGATGCTGGTGTGGCTGGTGCTGTGCCTGTCGGGCCTGGTCTCGATGATCGGCTTCGGCGAAATCGCCAACGCGGCCCACGTGGGTGGCCTGGTGATGGGTTGCCTGACCGGTTTGTTGGGTGGCTTGTACAGCCGCCGCAAAATGTCTCCTATTTAGTTAAGGAAGAGTCTTATGTCCTCTTTTGTCGAAATGATCGAAAACATCACCCCGGACATCTACGAGAGCCTCAAGCTCGCCGTGGAAATCGGCAAATGGTCCGATGGCCGCAAGCTCACCGCCGAGCAGCGTGAACTGTCGTTGCAGGCGGTGATCGCCTGGGAACTGCAGAACCTGCCGGAAGACCAGCGCACCGGCTACATGGGGCCGCAGGAATGCGCCTCCAAGTCGGCGCCGGTGCCGAACATCCTGTTCAAGTCGGATGCCATCCATTGATTGAGATTGGCCGTGGTGCAGTCAGCAAGATGTCGGCGCAGTTGGGTGAGCCGACCGTTCAATACGCGTTTCGCCTGGGCGACACCGAGGTGCCGGTCAATCCATTGATCGGCACTACCGTGCGCCTGGAATACCTCGGTGCGATCCATTGCACCCATTGCGGTCGCAAGACCAAGACCAGTTTCAGCCAGGGTTACTGCTACCCGTGCATGACCAAACTGGCCCAGTGCGACCTGTGCATCATGAGCCCCGAGCGCTGCCATTACGACGCCGGCACCTGCCGCGATCCGGCCTGGGGTGAAAAATTCTGCATGACCGACCACGTGGTGTACCTGGCGAACTCGTCGGGGATCAAGGTCGGCATCACCCGCGCCAGCCAGCTGCCGACCCGCTGGCTCGACCAGGGCGCCAGCCAGGCGCTGCCGATCATGCGCGTTGCCACGCGCCAGCAGTCGGGCTTCGTCGAAGACCTGTTCCGCAGCCAGGTGGCCGACAAGACCAACTGGCGCGCGCTGCTCAAGGGCGATGCCCAGGCCGTCGACCTTGCGCAGGTGCGCGACGAACTGTTCGCCAGCTGTGCCGAAGGCATGCTCGGTTTGCAGGAACGCTTTGGCCTGCAGGCCATCCAACCGGTGACCGACATCGAACCGATCGAAATCCGCTACCCGATCGAGCAGTATCCGACCAAGATCGTCAGCTTCAACCTGGACAAGAACCCGATTGCCGAAGGCACGCTGATGGGGATCAAGGGCCAATACCTGATCTTCGATACCGGCGTGATCAATATTCGTAAATACACGGCCTACCAGCTCGCCGTGCATCAGTAGAAGGACGACAGACATGCGCACCGAACAGCCGAAGATGATTTACCTGAAGGACTATCAGGCGCCGGACTACCTGATCGACGAGACGCACCTGACCTTCGAGTTGTTCGAGGACCATAGCCTGGTCCACGCGCAGCTGGTGATGCGCCGCAACCCCGAGCGCGGCGCCGGCTTGCCGCCGCTGGTGCTGGACGGGCAGCAGTTGGAGCTGCTGTCGGTGAACCTGGCCGACCAGGAACTGACCGACGCCGACTACCAGTTGAGCGACAGCCACCTGACCGTGCACCCCACCAGCGCGACCTTTACCCTCGACACCACGGTGAAGATCCACCCGGAAACCAATACCGCCCTGGAAGGCCTGTACAAATCCAGCGGCATGTTCTGCACCCAGTGCGAGGCCGAGGGTTTCCGCAAGATCACCTATTACCTCGACCGTCCGGACGTGATGAGCGTGTTCACCACCACGGTGATCGCCGAGCAACACAGCTACCCGGTGTTGCTGTCCAACGGCAACCCGATTGCTTCCGGCCCTGGCGAAGACGGCCGGCACTGGGCGACCTGGGAAGATCCGTTCAAGAAGCCGGCGTACCTGTTTGCACTGGTGGCCGGTGATTTGTGGTGTGTCGAAGACACCTTCACCACCATGACCGAGCGCACCGTGGCGCTGCGTATCTATGTCGAGCCGGAAAACATCGACAAGTGCCAGCACGCCATGAACAGCCTGAAGAAATCCATGCGCTGGGACGAGGAAGTCTATGGCCGTGAGTACGACCTCGACATCTTCATGATCGTCGCCGTCAACGACTTCAACATGGGCGCCATGGAAAACAAGGGCCTCAACATCTTCAACTCCAGCGCCGTGCTGGCCCGTGCCGAAACCGCCACCGACGCCGCGCACCAGCGGGTCGAGGCGATCGTTGCCCACGAATACTTCCACAACTGGTCGGGCAACCGCGTGACTTGCCGCGACTGGTTCCAGCTGTCGCTGAAGGAAGGCTTCACGGTGTTCCGTGATTCGCAGTTCTCTGCCGACATGAACTCGGCCACCGTCAAGCGCATCCAGGACGTGGCTTATCTGCGCACTCACCAGTTCGCCGAAGATGCCGGCCCCATGGCCCACGCGGTGCGTCCGGACGGCTTTATCGAGATCTCCAACTTCTACACCCTGACCGTGTACGAAAAGGGCTCGGAAGTCGTCCGTATGATCCAAACCTTGCTCGGCGCCGAAGGGTTCCGAAAAGGCAGCGACCTGTACTTCGAACGCCACGACGGCCAGGCTGTGACCTGCGATGACTTCATCAAGGCCATGGAAGACGCCAACGGCGCTGACCTGACCCAGTTCAAGCGCTGGTACAGCCAGGCCGGTACGCCACGCCTGGCGGTGAGCGAGTCCTACGACGCGGTGGCTAAAACCTACAGCCTGACCTTCCGTCAAAGCTGCCCGGAAACCCCGGACAAGGTGGAAAAACTGCCGTTCGTGATTCCGGTTGAGCTGGGCCTGCTGGACGGGAAGGGCGCGGGCATCGCCTTGCGCCTGGCCGGTGAAACCGCTGCCGGCGCCACGTCCCGCGTGATCTCGGTGACCGAAGCCGAACAGACCTTCACCTTTGTCGACATCGCCGAGCACCCGCTGCCGTCGCTGCTGCGTGGCTTCTCAGCGCCGGTGAAGCTGAGCTTCCCGTATAACCGCGACCAACTGATGTTCCTGATGCAGCACGACAGCGATGGCTTCAATCGCTGGGACGCCGGCCAGCAGCTGTCGGTGCAGGTGTTGCAGGAGCTGATCGCCCAGCATCAGCAGGGCAAGGCGCTGGTGCTGGATCAACGCCTGATCACCGCATTGCGCAGCGTATTGAGCGACGAAAGCCTGGACCAGGCGATGGTCGCCGAGATGCTCTCGCTGCCGAGCGAAGCCTACCTGACCGAAATCAGCGAAGTGGCGGATGTCGACGCCATCCACGCGGCCCGCGAGTTTGCTCGCAAGCAGTTGGCCGACAACCTGTTCGAGGGCCTGTGGCTGCGTTACCAGGCCAATCGCGACCTGTCGAAGAAAACCCCGTACGTGGCCGAGGCGGAACACTTTGCCCGTCGCGCCTTGCAGAACATTGCGCTGTCGTACCTGATGCTCAGCGGCAAGCCGGAAGTGCTGGCGGCGACCCTTGAACAGTTCGACGCGTGCGACAACATGACCGAGCGCCTGACGGCCCTGGCGGTGCTGGTCAACTCGCCGTTCGAAGAAGAGAAAGCCAAGGCGCTGGCGGTGTTTGCCGAGAACTTCAAGGACAACCCGCTGGTCATGGACCAGTGGTTCAGCGTACAGGCGGGCAATGGTTTGCCGGGCGCGCTGGAGCGGGTCAAGACGTTGATGCAGCACCCTGCGTTCAACATCAAGAACCCGAACAAGGTGCGGGCACTGGTGGGCGCATTTGCCGGGCAGAACCTGATCAACTTCCACGCGGCGGATGGTTCGGGTTATCGGTTCCTGGCGGACCTGGTGATCCAGTTGAATGGCTTCAACCCACAGATTGCTTCGCGGCAATTGGCACCGTTGACCCGCTGGCGCAAGTACGACAGCGCGCGGCAGGCGCTGATGAAAGGCGAGCTGGAGCGGATTCGCGCTTCGGGCGAGCTGTCCAGCGATGTGTTTGAAGTGGTGAGCAAAAGCCTCGCATAACTGAGGCTGAGTACTGCATCTGTGGCGAGGGAGCTTGCTCCCGCTGGAGTGCGCAGCGCTCCCAAGATTTTGGGGCCGCTACGCAGCCCAGCGGGAGCAAGCTCCCTCGCCACAACGGGTCTTAGATAACCGGCGGCCAGCGCAGGTCTTGTGCATCATCGTCCGTATAACGTGGGAAGCGCTCCGCGATCATCTCGTGGGGCACGCCCAGCGGTATCGCGCTGGCAGCATCCAGACGGTCCACTTGCTCAGCCGAGAGTTGCACACTCAACGCACCCAGGGTGCCGTCCAGTTGTTCGCGGGTACGCGGCCCCAGGATCGGAATCAGCGCGGTGGTAGAACGACGGGCCTTTTCCCGTAGCCAGGCGATGGCGATGTGAGTCGGCGTGGCGTCCAGTTCACCGGCAACCGCCAGCAGGGTGTCGAGCACTGCCGTTTCCCGTGCGCTTTTTTCAGCGTGGACCAAAATCCCCAGCTTGCTGGCGCGGGTATCGTCCTGGCTGTTGCGGTACTTCCCGGTCAGAAAACCACCCCCCAGCGGTGACCATAAAGTCGCGGCCAGGCCGAGGGCTTCGGCCATGGGCAGCAGCTCCCGGTCAGCGGTGCGTTCGGCCAGGCTGTATTCGGTCTGGATCGCTACCAGGGGTGCAAAGCCGCGCACTTCAGCGAGCAGGTCGGCGCGGGCAATGCGCCAGGCGGGGAAGTTGGACAGCCCGGCGTAGTGGATCTTGCCGGCACGCACCAGGTCATCAAACCCCCGCAGGATCTCTTCCATCGGCGTGACGTTGTCGCTGATATGCGCCCAGAACAGGTCGATGTGGTCGGTGTTCAAGCGTTTCAGGCTTTCTTCGACGGCGCGCACCATGTTCTTGCGGTTGTTGCCAAGCTTGAGGGTGCCTTCGTCTTGAGGCTGGGTGCGCAGGGTGTATTTGCTGGCGATCACCAGGCGGTCGCGTTCCGAGGCAATGAACTCGCCGAGCAGTACTTCCGATTGGCCGAACTGGTAGCCGTTGGCGGTATCGAGGAAGTTTCCGCCGGCCTCCAGATAGCCGTCGTAGATTCGCTTGGACTCTTCGCGCTCGGCGCCGTGGCCCCAGCCTGTGCCGAAATTGGCGGTACCCAGGGCCAGCTCTGAAACCCGCAGGCCGCTGCGACGGCCAAAGACTTTATTGCGCATACCGAAACTCCTGACGCTGTGGTTGGTTTAAATGTTCTACAACATCTATTAAATATGATGTGAGTCATATATTTCGTCAAGGGGCTTTTTTGGCGGCTGAAGGGAAGGGTGCCTGCTCCTGACACTTTCTGACGGAGACCTCTGCTAAGCTGCGCCACCTTTCTTTTTCGAGCGTGATCAACGTGTCGCGTACCAGTCGTCTGTTGACCTTGTTGCAAGTCCTGCGGGGCAAGAAACGCCCGGTGACGGCCGCCGTGCTGGCGGCAGAACTGGAGATTTCCGAGCGCACGCTGTACCGCGATATCGCCGAACTGACCGCGTTGGGCGCACCGATCTACGGCGAGGCGGGCGTGGGCTATGTGCTGCGTGCGGGCCTGTTCCTGCCGCCGCTGATGCTCAATGCCGACGAGACCGAAGCCATCGTGCTGGGCTTGCGGTATGTCGACCAGCGCGGTGATGACGTACTGAGCCAGGCGGCGGCCAATGCGCTTGCAAAGATCGCCGACGTGCTTGACCCGGCTGCCCAGGAAGCCTTACGCAATCCGACGGTGCTGCCGGGCCCGCCAGGCTTCGGCTACCCGGAAAACCGCGTGCCGTTGAATGTGTTCCGCGAGGCCATTCGCGGCCAGGCCAAGCTGCACATCGACTACGCCGATGCCAGCCAGACCGCCAGCCAGCGCCTGATCTGGCCCCTGGCCCTGGGTTTTCTCAACGAAGTGCGGGTGATCGTCGCGTGGTGTGAATTGCGTGGGGCCTATCGCACCTTCCGCACCGACCGAGTGGCCGCCGCGCGCCTGCAAGGTGAACGGTATCCGGGGCGCCGCAGCGACTGGCTGCGGGGCTGGCGCAAGCTGATGGAACAGAACGAATCCGGGCCGTTCACTCCTGACAAGAACTGACACAACGCTGCTTTAGCATGGCTCCATAAATCACTAAAAAGGAGCTGTCACCATGTCCCAACCCATCCCTGAACTGGCCCCGGCGATTGCAACCTACATTGCCGCGGCGAATGCCGGCGACACCTCGCTGGTGGTCGACTGTTTCGCCGAAGATGCCAACGTGTTCGACGAAGGCGAGCACCGGGTCGGTACCGCCGCCATCGCCCGCTGGATGGAAGACACCGGGCGTCGTTACCAGCCCAGGGTCCAGGTGCTGAATGTGCAGCACCGCACGGGCAAGGTGCTGGTCAGCAACCTGATCACCGGCAGCTTTCCCGGCAGCCCGCTGGAGCTGCGCTATACCTTCCGCCTCAATGAACACGGCAAGATTGCCCGTTTGGATATTTCCCTGTAGCCGTCATGGCATACTGCCGGGCATGACTTTCGACTCGCCACTCGCCGCCTACCAGCACGCCATCACCGAACAGGGTTTTGTCCCCGACGACGCCCAGCGTGAAGCGGTGCAAGCCCTGCAGGACTGCCATCAGGCCTTGCACCACGGCCATGGGCCCATCACCGGGGTGTACCTGTGGGGCCCGGTCGGCCGGGGCAAGACCTGGCTGATGGACCAGTTCTACCAAAGCCTGCGAGTGCCAGCGCGGCGCCAGCATTTTCATCACTTCATGGGCTGGGTGCACCAGCGTTCATTCCAGCTCACGGGCACCCACGATCCCTTGCAGGCCCTGGCCCGCGAACTGAGCCGGGAAGTGCGGGTGCTGTGTTTCGATGAGTTGTTCGTCAACGACATTGGTGACGCCATCATCCTCGGCCGGCTGTTCCAGGTGATGTTCGAGGAAGGCGTGGTGATGGTCTGCACGTCCAACCAGCCACCGGACCAGCTGTACGCCGACGGTTTCAACCGGGATCGTTTCCTGCCGGGAATCGAGGCGATCAAACAGCATATGCGGGTGGTGGCAGTCGATGGCGGGGAAGATCATCGGCTGCACCCGGGCACCGCACTGCAGCGTTACTGGGTCGACCAGCCCGACGCGTTGGCCGAGGTGTTTCGCCAGTTGAGCGCCGGGCAGGCAGTGAGCAGCGCCCCGGTTGCGGTCGGCTACCGCTCCATCGTGGCAGTGCAGTCCAGTGAAACCGTGCTGTGGTGTCGCTACGCCGACCTGTGTGAGCGGCCGTTGGCGGCGATGGATTTCATGCTGCTGTGTGATCGGTTCAAGGCCATTTTGCTCGGCGAGGTGCCCAACCTCAGCGCGCAAAAGCGCCCGGGACGAATCGCCCGTGGCACCGAAGACGCTGCCGAACGGGTGGACGCCGGGGACCGGGAACTGCCGGAACTGTCGGTGCATGACGACAGCGTCCGGCGTTTCATCGCGCTGGTGGACGAGTGCTACGACCGCAAGGTGCCGCTGTACATCGAGGCCCGGGTGCCGCTGGAAAGTCTCTACACCGAGGGTTACCTGGAGTTTCCATTCCGCCGCACCCTGAGCCGCCTGCAGGAGATGCAACTGGCACGGTTTGGCGAGCCTGGCGCGCTTTCACGCGGGCAAATGTAGTTAATCTCCTTCATCTAATGCCTGCACCGCGCTTACAATCGAGCCCTTTTATGGGGACCGAGTCCCTGTCGCACCGTTAACGAGGAAGGAAATGGACAGCGCAGACATCCTGGTGCTGCAAGCCAGCTACACCAATCCGGTACACGCCGAGGCCATTGGCCTGGTGCTCAATCATTACGCCGAAGACCCGATGGGCGGTGGCCACAGCCTGCCGGCCGACCGCTTGCAGCAACTGCCGGCAGAGCTGGCCAAGCGTGCCCACGCGTTCAGTGTGCTGGCCTTTGTCGGCGGTACGCCGGCCGGCCTGGTGAACTGCTTTGAAGGGTTTTCCACCTTTGCCTGCCGCCCGCTGGTCAACGTGCACGACGTGGTGGTGATGGATCAATTCCGTGGCCTGGGGCTGAGTCAGAAGATGCTGCAAAAGGTCGAGGAAATTGCTCGCCAGCGCGGTTGCTGCAAGATCACCCTCGAGGTGCTTGAAGGCAACGCCGTGGCGCAGTCGGCGTATCGAAAGTTTGGGTTTGATGATTCGGTATTTGATCCGCAACATGGCCGGATGTTGTTCTGGAGCAAGCCGCTTTAATTAATGTTTATTTAATTAAAGGCAAAAAAAGGCGCCAGCAAGTGGCGCCAAATTGACCTTGGCTATCAGAGCGGAATAGCACAGGTATTGCGGGTAAATCAGCTGTTCGGTGTGTTGGTAGTTTGGTCGGCCGTTGCCGGCTTTTCGGTCTTGCCGTCAGCCATCGCGGTTTGCTGGGCAGCACCGTGAGTCTGTTGCTGAACGAAGGTGAAGTTGTTGTAGAACTCCTTCGAACGCTCTGAGCCGCCTTCTGCAAAGGCGGCTACGGAAGTCATGGTCATCAGGCCGGCAAGGATAACAGTCGAAAATTTCATGGCAGTGTCTCAGTAAGTGTGTTGGGTCCGCGCGTTGTCATCAGCGGCGGGATGGGGAGACTGTGGGCCAATGATATTAAGTAAGGGTTAACCTCGCGCTGACCGAAAGTTAACGATTTCGTTAACTTCCAATCTTTAGCAGCGATGAATTCAGAGCTTCCAGTCCAGTGCAACGCTGATAGAACGCGGGTCTCCCCAATACACGCCGTTATAGAAGCCGACGCGCTCGTAATATTTTTTATCAAATAGGTTGTTGATATTAAGTGACGCCGACAAGTGGTCATCGAACTCATAGCGCGACATCAGATTGACCACGGTATAGGCCTGCTGGGTGATCCGGGTGCGCTCCCTGATCAGGGCTCCATTGGTGTCCCGGCCAACCGGGCGATAGGCGAAGTCGTAGAAGTCACTTTGCCAATTCACCGCGCCGCCGACCGTCAGCGCGTGCCATTCGCCGGGCAGGCGGTAGGCCGTGGACACGCGCAGCAGGTTCAGCGGCAGGTGGGTGTTATTGCGCTGCTTGTCACCGTTCAGGGAGTGGGTGTAGGTGTATCCGGCGGTCAGGTTCCAGTCGGGGCGCACCTCTCCGGACACCTCTACCTCGAAACCCTGAACCTTGTTGCCTTTGCCGCCGGATGTGAAGAACTGCTCACCGGTCTCCGGATCCGGTGGGGTCAAACTGTCCAGTTCCGCGACGTTGTCCTGTTTGCTCCAGAAGTACGCGGCCGCCAGGTTCAGGCGCTCTTCCAGCAGGCTGCCCTTGATACCCACTTCATAGTTGCTGCCTACCACCGGCTCCAGGTATTGCTTGCCGGCGTTGCGTTCTTCCTGCGGGTTGAAGATGTCGGTGTAGCTGGCGTAGACGGTGTACTCCGGGGTCAGGTCGTAGAGCAGGCCGGCGTAGGGTGTCCACATGTCGTTGTGGGTCTGGCTGGATTTTGACGTACCGAGGAACTGGTCAGTGTCCCTGTTGTAGTTGTAGGTGGTGCTCTCGATCTCCCAGCTGCCGTAGCGGCTGCCCAATACCGCATGCAGGCGATCGGTCAGGCTCAGGCGGGTGGCCAGGTAGCCGGCCTTTTGGCGGGTGCTGCCTTGTTCGCCCTTGAGGCCGGTGTTGGTGTCGGGGAATTTGCCGATCCCGCCCATGTGTTTCCAATCGTCGATGCTGGTGTAGTCCTTCGGCACCTCGCCGCTGCGCAGGTGTGGCGAAGCATCACGCTGCTCGGACTCGCCGTAACCCACCATCAATTCGTGCTCACGACCCAGCAGGGCATAGGACCCGGACAGGTTCAAGTCGACCACGTCCATTTTCGAGGTGCCGAGCATGTGGCTGGTCCAGGCGGTCATGCCGCTGCGGTCGGCATTCGGGAAGCCTGAGCCGCCGTAATAGACCTTGCCGTCGGTGTCGCTTTCACGGTGGGTATAGGCGGCCTTCAGGTGCCAGTCACCCGCCAGGCGGTGGTCGAGGGTAGCGAAGGTGGTTTCATCTTTCAGCGGCCAGGAACTCCAGTGGGCCGCGATGTTGGCGGAGCGGGGCAGCCTGGCTTTGCTGCCGTCGCTGTTCCAGTAGGGCAAGGTGCCCCACGCGGTGCCCTGCACATGCTTGTTCTGGTAATCGAAGCCCACCGCCAGCACCGTGTCGTCGGTCAGGTCGCCTTCGAGGATGCCGTAGCCGACTTCCCGTTGCAGCGCGTAGTTGTCGCGGTAGGACTGGGTGTCACGGTAGGCGAGCACCGTGCGGCCGCGCAGGCGCCCGTCAAATGCCAGGGGGCCGCCAACGTCCAGGTAGCTGTAGTAATTGTCGTGGGAGCCGCCACTGACGCCTGTCTTGGCCTGCCACTGTGCGGTCGGGCGTTTGCGCACCATGTTGACCGTGGCCGAGGGGTCGCCGGCGCCGGTGGTCAGGCCGGTGGCGCCGCGGACCACTTCGACCCGGTCGTAGATGATGGTGTCGGCATCGGACTTCATGCGGCCGAAGGTGTTGAGCATGCCGTCAATCTGGAAGTTGGTGATGCCGTAGCCGCGCGATGAATAGCCGACCCGGTCGGAGTCCAGGTGCTGCACCACCACGCCGGTGGTCTGGCGCATCACTTCGGTCAGGGTGTTGAGGTTGAAGTCGTCCATCTGCTGGCGGGTGATCACCGAGACCGACTGCGGGGTTTCCTTGATGGACAGGTTCAGCCGGGTGGCGGTGCCCATTGAGCCTGCGGTGTAGGCACCGGTGTGTTCGGTGTTGGCGCCAAGGCCTTCGGCGGTGATGCTGGTGCTGCCCAGTTCCAGGGCTTTGGCCGGCGCTTGGGATTCCTGGTCGGGGTCGTTTTCGGCCAGCAGGTCCGGGCTCAGCACCACGCTGAAGAGGCCCAGGGTCAAGGTCATGGAACGGGTAATAGGCGCGAACATCGCGGCGAACTCCTTGTCGTCTATGAAAAATGCCATTGGCTCAAAGACGAAAGGAGACGGGGAACTTTAGCGCTAAACGAGAATAATTATTATCTTTACGTTACAGCTAAATCGGGTTTCACCGCATTGCGCGGATGAAACCCGGGCGATTCAAGCTACTTGACGACCACGTTGGCGGCGTCTGGCTTGGGCTTGATCAGGCTGAAATCAATCAGCGGTTTTTGCTGGCGTGCATACGGGTCGCCAATCATCCGTGGCCGAGGCTTGAAGCTGTCACTGACCAGGCTCTTGCTGTGGTCCAGTTCGTCGAAGCTCAACCCGGCCATGTCGGCCCAGGTATGGATCAGCTGCGAGCTGGTGTAAGGGCGCTGCAAGTCACCGGCAAAACTCCAGTCATGGCTTTCACGCCACTTGGGTGATGCGTAGGCCATGAACGGAATGGTGTACATCGGCGCCGTCGGTTTGCCTTCGTTACGGCCCAGGGTGTTGTGGCCGGCCGAATCGAACACGTCTTCGCCGTGGTCGGAAAGGTACAGCAGGAAACCGTTCGGATCGGTCTTGGCGTAGTCCTTGATCAGGCTCGACACCACGAAATCGTTGTACAGCACCGCATTGTCGTAGCTGTTGTAGGTCGGCAACTGTGCGTCGCTGACCCCCTCAGGCACGCCCTGGCGGTCGGTGAACTTGTCGAAGGTCGGCGGGTAGCGGTACTGGTAGCTCATGTGGGTACCCAGCAGGTGCACCACGATGAATTTGCGTTCGGCAGTGTCGGACATGGCCTTGGCAAACGGCTCCAGCACGTCGCCGTCATACTGGCGCGCATTCTGGTTGCGATTGTTGTTCAGGTACACCTGCTCGTCGGCCTGTTCGGAGAAGGTCGTGAGCATGGTGTTGCGCTTGGTCATGGTCTGCTGGTTGGTGATCCAGAAGGTCTTGTAGCCGGCCTGCTTCATCACGCTGACGATGGACGGGGTCTTGAGGTACAGGTCCGGGTTTTCTTCGTCGGCGAAGGTCAGCACCTGTTGCAGCGCCTCGATGGTGTACGGGCGCGGGGTAATGACGTTGTCGAACACCGCCAGTTGGTCCCGCAGCTTGTCCAGTTCCGGCGTGGTGTTGCGCGGGTAGCCATACAGGCTCATGCGCTGGCGGTTGGTGGACTCGCCGATCACCAGCACCAGCGTCGACGGCTGGCCGGCCATGCTGTCCTTGAGGTTGGTCAGGGGCGGGATCTTGCTGGCGCTGGTCAGCATGCCTTGCATGTTATCCAGTTGTTCGGTGTAGCGGCGGTAGGCGACGATCATCTGCCACGGCACGGCCGGTTCGATGCGGGTTTCGAAGCGGTCGATGGCCAGTTCCATGGTCTCGCTCTTGGCGATCTGCTTGACCAGCGGGTAGCCGACGATGGCAATCACGATTGCGGCAGCCGCCAGCATGGCCTGGCCACGTGGCAGGTAAACCGGGCGTACGCGGGTCCACAGGAAAACGGCCATGGCGGTGTGGGCAATGAACGCCAGCACGATCCACCAGGCAAAGTATTGGGTGGCGTATTCGCCGGCTTCAGAGATGTTCGACTCGAACATGATGAAGATGACGCTTTGAGAGAATTCCTGCTGGTAGATGAAGAAATAACCCAGGCTGGCCATGGAACAGGCCCACAGCACCACGCCAATCAACCCCGCCACCAGGCGCGCGCGACGCGGGAACAACAGCATCGGCGCCAGCCACAGGGCGCTCATGAAGAATGCCTGGCGGAAACCACTGAAGCCGGAGGTGCCGGTCAGTTGGATCAGCAGTTGGGTAATGCCCGAGAAATACCAGAAGAACAGAAACATCCAGCCGAGGCCGGCCCAATCAAAACCTTTCGCAGACGTAGTGCTGCGTTTGAACATCGCCATCCAGCGCTCCAACCCGATAATTTCAGTGTCAACGCGCAGGGATGCACGCAAACAGAGGGCCTGCGCACGTAGCGCGGCCCTATTCGGCGGGAGTATCGGGAGGGGGATGTGAAAACTTCGTGAGTTATTCCTGAACGGTTCGTTCAGCCCACGTTCAGCAAAGTACGGGCTGGGTGCCGGACGGCTGATTGAGCTGGCCCTGCAAGTGCGAGCGCAGACGCATGACTTCCTGCTGCAGTTGGTCGCGCTCGTTTTTCAACTGGCGCAATTCATCGCGGCGAATGGTGACGTAGAGGGTCTGTGGCGGACGGGTCATGTGTGCAGTGCTCATTGCTTACCTCGCAAATAGCCGGTCTATCGCGGTGCCAGAGCGCTTGAATCGAGGCTCTCGGCAACAGTCGGGGCAATTCTGAATTCTTTTTTTAACGAAGGGAACTTTTTTATTTTTGATGGTCGTTGTGACTTTTAGCCCACTGAAGGCGAAAGGATGGCCACTTTTTGTCATGAAACTATGCCAATCCGCTCTGGACTAACCCTCATTAGCCTCATTGCGCTATAAACTGTGACACACATTTATTCGTAGTAAGGAGCATCAGCACATGCAACTGGGGATTATTGGACTAGGCCGCATGGGTGGCAACATTGCGCGGCGCCTGATGCTCAATGGGCATACCACCGTGGTTTACGACCGCAATGAAGCATTCGTAAAAGGTCTGGCAGGCGAGGGCGCCACGGGCGTTGCTGACCTGGCAGGCCTGGTGGCCGGGCTGCAAAAGCCCCGGGCGATCTGGGTGATGCTGCCGGCAGGCGACCCGACCGAGAACACCATTGAAGAACTGAGCCAACTGCTTGAAGACGGTGATGTGATCATCGACGGCGGCAACACCTTCTATAAGGATGACATCCGTCGGGCCAAGGCCCTGTCGGAAAAAGGCCTGCACTACGTCGACGTCGGCACCTCCGGCGGCGTCTGGGGCCTGGAGCGCGGCTACTGCATGATGATCGGCGGCGACGCCGAGACCGTTAAGCTGCTGGACCCGATTTTCGAAAGCCTGGCGCCGGGCCTGGGGACCATTCCGCGCACCAAGGACCGTTCTGCTGCAGCCGACAGCCGTGCCGAGCGCGGCTATATCCACGCGGGGCCTGCCGGTTCCGGGCACTTCGTCAAGATGATCCACAACGGCATCGAGTACGGGATGATGCAGGCCTTCGCCGAAGGTTTCGACATCCTCAAGACCAAGAATTCGGAGAACCTGCCGCAAGACCAGCGCTTCGACCTGAATGTTGCCGATATCGCCGAAGTCTGGCGCCGCGGCAGCGTGGTGTCGTCCTGGCTGCTGGACCTGACCGCCGACGCCCTGGCCACCGATCCGAAGCTCGACGGGTATTCCGGCTCGGTCGCCGACAGTGGCGAAGGCCGTTGGACCATCGAGGCCGCCATGGAACAATCGGTACCGGTTCCGGTGCTGTCGAACTCGCTGTTCGCGCGCTTCCGCTCCCGCCAGCAAAGTACCTACGGTGACAAAATGCTTTCTGCCATGCGCTTCGGCTTTGGCGGCCATGTGGAGACTCCCAAAAAATGACCGCCAACGGCAAGAAACCCAAGGCCGAACCCGCTCCGCCCACCACACTGTTTCTGTTTGGTGCCCACGGTGACCTGGTCAAGCGCCTGCTGATGCCGGCGCTGTACAACCTCAGCCGCGACGGGCTGCTGGGCGATGGCTTGCGCATTGTCGGCGTTGATCACAACGCCATCAGCGACGCCGATTTCGCCAAGAAGCTCGAGGACTTCATTCGCACCGAGGCCGCCAGCAAGGTCAAGGGCAATGCCGAGAACGCCCTGGACCCTGCATTGTGGGGACAGTTGGCCAAAGGCATCAGCTACGTCGAGGGTGATTTCCTCGACGACGGCACCTACGCCGATATCGGCAAGAAGATTGCCGACAGCGGTACTGGCAACGCGGTGTTTTACCTCGCCACCGCGCCGCGTTTCTTCGCCGAAGTGGTGCAGCGCCTCGGCGCGGCCGGCTTGCTGGAAGAAACCCCGGAGGCGTTCCGCCGGGTGGTGATCGAAAAGCCGTTCGGCTCCGACCTCGCCACCGCCGAAGCGCTGAACGCCTGCCTGCTCAAGGTGATGAGCGAAAAGCAGATCTACCGCATCGACCATTACCTGGGCAAGGAAACCGTCCAGAACATCCTCATCAGCCGTTTTTCCAATGTGCTGTTCGAGGCGTTCTGGAACAACCACTACATTGACCACGTACAAATCACCGCCGCCGAAACCGTCGGCGTGGAAACCCGTGGCAGCTTCTTCGAACACACCGGCACCCTGCGGGACATGGTGCCCAATCACCTGTTCCAGTTGCTGGCGATGGTCGCCATGGAACCGCCGGCTGCCTTTGGCGCCGACGCAGTGCGGGGCGAGAAGGCCAAGGTGATCGGGGCCATCCGGCCCTGGTCGCTGGAAGACGCACGGGCCAACTCGGTGCGTGGCCAGTACACCTCGGGTGAAGTCGGCGGCAAGCAGTTGCCGGGTTACCGCGAAGAGGCCAATGTTGCGCCAGACAGCAGCACCGAGACCTTCGTTGCCCTCAAGGTGTTGATCGACAACTGGCGTTGGGTGGGGGTGCCGTTTTACCTGCGCACCGGCAAGCGCATGAGCATCCGCGACACCGAGATCATCATCTGCTTCAAGCCGGCGCCTTACGCGCAGTTCCGTGATACCGAGGTCGATGAACTCAAGCCGACGTACCTGAAGATCCAGATCCAGCCGAATGAAGGCATGTGGTTCGACCTGCTGGCGAAAAAGCCCGGGCCGACCCTGGACATGGCCAACGTGGAACTGGGGTTTGCCTACAAGGACTTCTTCGAGATGCAGCCGTCGACAGGTTACGAAACCCTGATCTACGACTGCATGACCGGCGACCAGACCTTGTTCCAGCGCGCCGACAACATCGAGAACGGCTGGCGTGCGGTGCAGCCTTTTCTCGATGCGTGGAAGCAGGACGACGGCATCCAGGCCTACAAGGCGGGTGAGGACGGCCCGGCGGCGGCTGATGCGTTGCTGGCCCGCGATGGCCGTACCTGGCACAGCCTCGGATGAGTGACTTGCCGAGTCAACCCATCCGTTTTGTGTTGAGTGATATGGATGGCACGTTGCTGCATCCGGATCACAGCCTCAGCCAGCGCACCATTGATACGGTTCGCGCCTTGCGCGCGGCCGGGGTGTTTTTCAGCCTGGCCAGCGGGCGACCGCCCAAGGCCATGCGTCAGCAGGTCGAAGCGCTGGGCATCGATGTGCCGATTGCCGGCTTCAACGGAGGCACGCTGGTCAATCCCGACGGCAGTATTCTGGTGGCGCATCACTTGCCGGCAGAAGCGGCGCTGGTGGCGTTGGCCTTGTTTACGGCGCAGCCGGACGTTGAAGTCTGGCTGTTTGCCGACGGCGACTGGCTGCGTCGCAATCCCGGCGGACCGATGGCGGTTCGCGAGGAGCACGGCCTGGGCTATGGGGCGATTGTGGTGGAGAGCTTCGAGCCGTATCTGGATCGGGTCGACAAGATTGTTGCGGCCAGTACCAATACCCAGCTGCTGATGGAGCTTGAGGCGCAGTTGCAGCCCAGGGTCGAGGGATTGGCCCAGGTGTCGCGTTCGCAGCCGGTGTTCCTGGATGTCACCGCCATGAAGGCCAACAAGGGTGAAGCATTGAGAACCCTTGCGGCGCACCTCGGTGTGCCACTGCAACAGACCGCAGCCATCGGTGATGGCGGCAATGACCCGGCGATGTTTCATGTGGCGGGGTTGTCGATTGCCATGGGCCAGGCAGAAGAGGTGGTCAAGCGCCAAGCCAGCGTCGTGACCGGCAGCAATGTCGATGACGGTGCGGCGGAAGCCATCGAGCGGTTTATTCTCTCGGCCTATTGATCGGTAACCACACTAATAAGTAGTCAGCTATGCAAAGTTGCAACTTGCATGGCTGACTGTCCACTTGAGTTAGTGCGGGTCAATATATTGCGCAGCCGGGCGGCACACTTTCGGGTGCCGTCTCACGCACGCTTCAGTTACTTGGGCATTGCCCAGGATTGCAACTGGTAGCCATCTTTGTCGAGTTCGGCACGGGCCTGCAACAGCAAGTTCTCAAGCTGTGCCGGGTCGGTATAAGTGCTGGAAGACAGCTGCTTGCTACCGATACGGGTATTGGTGCGGTCGATGACGCTCAGGCTCAGGGCGCCGTTGCCATCGTGCCAGGCCACACATTGAAAGGGCTGGAAGGCACGGTCTGCGATCAAAAGAGCTTCGTTGATGCGGAGCGGGGCGTTCATGGGGTCTTCTCTCTAAATGCCCATTCAAGTGGAAGCCGTTGGTTGGGCGTGCCTAACGACTGGTTACTTGTACTGATGCACGATCACCGGGTGCGGGTCACATGTTAGAAGAAGATTTTTTAACTTTCCCTGATTAAAGTCATGTAAGGGGGCTATTTTGAAAGCCTCATGAAAGTTATGCCGCGGCAATTGACCGCACCCGACTGACATAAAAGACCCGGTTCGTTCGCGACTTATAGCGAATCGGTACAAAGGGTGCGTCAAGATCTTGCTAGGGTTACCAGCAGACTTTGCAAATAGTTGTTTTTAAATAACTTTAACGATTTTGACGCCAAGGAATAGTCATGATTGTTACACCTGCCCCGCGCCGCCTGCTTGTGGTCGATCCCTGTGATGACTGCCACCGGCTATTGCCCGGTTTGCGCGCAGCGGGGTGGGACGTGGACAACTGCGCCCTCGAGTCGGTGGGTGAGCGCTCCTGTGACGTGGGTTTGTTGCGCCTGCAGCCGTTTCATCTGGAGCGACCCGAAGCGGTCAAGGAACTGATCAGCCGCAGCGGCACCGAGTGGATTGCGGTGCTTAACCAGGAAGTGCTGCGCCTGCAGAATGTCGGCGATTTTGTCTGTGAGTGGTTCTTCGACTTCCATACCTTGCCGTTTGATGTGTCACGGGTGCAGGTCACCCTGGGCCGCGCCTTCGGCATGGCGCGCCTGCGGGGCAAGGGCAACAACGCGCCTGCGGGCCAGCCGGAACACGAGTTGCTGGGGGACAGCCGTCCCATCCGGGAATTGCGCAAGCTGCTCGCCAAGCTGGCGCCCACTGAATCCCCGGTGTTGATCCGTGGCGACAGCGGCACCGGCAAGGAATTGGTCGCGCGTACCTTGCATCGCCAATCCCAGCGCCATGCCAAGCCGTTTGTGGCGATCAATTGCGGGGCGATTCCCGAACACCTGATCCAGTCCGAACTGTTTGGCCATGAGAAGGGCGCCTTCACCGGTGCCCATCAGCGCAAGGTGGGGCGGATCGAGGCGGCGCACGGCGGCACCCTGTTTCTCGATGAGATCGGCGACTTGCCCATGGAGCTGCAAGCCAACCTGCTGCGTTTTCTCCAGGAAAAACAGATCGAGCGAGTCGGCGGCAGCCAGCCGATTGCGGTGGATGTACGCGTGTTGGCGGCCACCCACGTCGACCTGGAAGCCGCGGTGGCAAAGGGCACTTTTCGCGAAGACTTGTATTACCGGCTCAACGTCCTGCAAGTGGTCACCGCGCCGTTGCGCGAGCGCCACGGTGACGTGGCGATGCTGGCCAACCATTTTTCACACTTCTACAGCCAGGAAACCGGCCGCCGTCCCCGCAGCTTCAGTGAAGACGCACTGGTGGCCATGGGCGAGCACGGTTGGCCGGGCAATGTGCGCGAGTTGGCCAACCGCGTGCGGCGGGGCCTGGTACTGGCGGAAGGGCGGCAAATCGAAGCCGTTGATCTGGGATTGCAAAGCCAGCAGGCAATCGCGCTGCCGATGGCTACACTGGAGGATTACAAGCACCGTGCCGAACGCCAGGCACTGTGCGATGTGCTCAACCGGCACAGCGACAACCTGAGTGTCGCGGCGCGTGTGCTGGGGGTTTCCCGGCCGACGTTCTACCGGTTGCTGCACAAACACCAGATCCGCTAGGGCGGGTAAACCGAAAAGCCCCGCAACGACCCTTATCGTTGCGGGGCTTTTCCCGTTGTCATGCCTTAAAAGTAATACGGGAACTTCAGGCTGAAGCTGAACGACGGCGCATCCGGTGTGATCCCGATGGCCAGGTTCGGCACGATGGTCAGGTTGTCGCTTGCCGCAATCGTCATGCCCACGTTGAAGTAACCCGCGTTGGCATCGCTGGAAACCACTGACTGCCAGTCGCCGCCATCCGGCTTGAGCTTGCTCTTGCGTTGCACCAGGTCGGACACCGAGAACGACATACTCATCTTCTCGTTCAGCGCAAACGCCACGCCAGCGCCGATCTGGAAGCTGTCGCCCAACTGCACTTTCCCCGGGGTCTTCTGGCCGACCTGGGAGCTGATATCGCTGAACGAGTCTTCGAAGTTGTGGGTGTACGACAGCGAGCCAAACAATACCGCCGGGTCGAAGGTCTTGACCAGCGAGATACCCGGCGTTATCGACCACACACCGTTGCCGGTGGGCAGGCTTTCCGGCACGAAGAGGTTGGTGTTGCTGGATGACTGGACCAGCTTGATCCCAAACGGATCTTCGCCGGTGGGTGCCTTGACCCGCACCGACACCACGGCATCCGGCAGGTTGACGCTCTCGTCGAGGAATTTGTAGGCAATCCCGAAGTTGACGTCGCCGATAGTCGGGTCACGCGTGACCGATTGTTCCGAGGTCGCGGTGCCGCTGCCACCGTTGGCACCACCGGACTGATAGGTCGACTCGCGGTACACCACCGGCACGTTTATATCGAACTGCCAGCGGTTGTCGAGGTTGTAGCGGCCCGTGAGGTCGACGGTCCAGTTATCCGACTTGATCCGGTCCAGGTTGATGTTGCCGAGGAAGATCGAGTCCAGCGCCAGGAAGCCGTTGAGGGTCAACTGGCGGGCATCGTAGCGGGAATAGGTGACGCCGGTTTCAAAGCTGAACTTGCCGTTGCCAAAGAACCCGCTGGCCTCGTTATACAAGTTGCTCACGCTCTGCGCCGGGGCCGAATCATCCTTGAGGGACTGGCCGTAGGACGCGCCACCGGCTGCACCGCCCGAGGCCGCCGCCGCGCCGACTCCCGGCGTGTTGCCGGCCACCGTGGTGCCGCCTTTCTGGAAGTCTGCCGGGGATTTGGCCAGGCGCTTGGGCGGCGGCGCCACCGGTTGTTCTTCCACCTGGCGTACCCGTTGTTCCAGCACCGCCAGTGCTTTTTGCTGCACTTCGTAGCGTTGCTTGAGCTCCAGCAATTCCTTTTTCAATGTGTCTATGTCGGTGTCCGGCGCGGCATACAACATGGATGCGGGCAGGAGCGTGCTTAAACAAATTACGGCACGTAACGATAGCGATCGATGCATGGAATAAGCCGTCCCTTTCTAATGCGCAAGTGTCGAGGCACAGCGTAGTTCAATAACCGTTAGGGCGTAGGCCCCTGAGTTGATTCAGGTTCAGGTTCTGCCCCAAATTGTTCAAACCGTTGTTGCCCAGCACCACATTGAGTTGGGTCATGTTGCTGACGAAGTTGCTGTTACCCTGCAAAACCGTGCCTTGCAGGACATTCCCGGCGCCGATCTGCTGCAACGAATTGCCCTGATTGTTGTTGGCCAGGATCGCCATTTGCAGCCCGCCATTGGCGGCCGACACCGTGACCTGGCCGGCACCCGTGCTGCCGGTGACCGACTGGCCAGCCACCAGGGCTTGTCCGGACTGGACGACATTGGCCGGCGACAAGCCATTCTGGTTCACATTGATATTCACGTTATTGCTGGCGGTGTTGCCGTCGCCGGCGGCGCGCACGCTTTGGGTCACACCCTGGCCACTGCCCAGGCCGGCACCACCGACCACCGTGCCGGTGCCATTCGGCTGGTTGGGCGAGACTTTGGTGGGGCTGTCGGTTACCTGCACATAGAACTGCGGGGTGACGGTCGACGCGTTGACGTTCATGCTGGCCGAGCCGGTCACGCTGTCGCCGGCGGCATTGGTCCAGGTACTGCTCATCACGATGCCAAAACTGATGATCCGCCCCGGCATCACGTAGCGACCACGCAGGTCAGCCAGTTCCGAGTCCTTTATTTCAATCGGTTTGAACACCGACGACGCATAAGCGGGAATTGAGGCTGCCAGGCACATGACCGTCAGCCAACGGTAAGTGTTCATCGTTTGCTCCTGGAGCGTCCTGCCCCTTATTGCGCTTCTAGAAGAAGTCGCTCTGGATAAAACCGAAGTCCATCAATTCACTGTCCCGCACCGGACTGAACTCATTGATTCTGTTTTTCGCCGTCAGTGGGGTGGGCGGGTCGAGCAGCACGTTGGTCTTGTCATAACCTTCGCCCAATACCGCGAAGACGATGCCATTCCAGCCTTTGACGAAGTCGTCGCGGGCATAGCGTTTATGGCCCAGTACCGGGTCGCCGATGTACACCCAGTCCTTGTCGGCGCGCTGCATCACCACGAAGTGCTTGTAGCCGCGAATCTCCAGCAACACCACCACCGGGATTTTCACCGTGAGCAGGGTGTCTGCATTGATCCGGTAACCCCGGGCGCGCATCCCGATGCTTTCCAGGTAGCGCTTCATGTCCAACATCGAAAAGCCCTGGGTACGCACCAGGTCCTGATCGGCGTTGACCAGCATGCCCTTGATGATGTGGTCTTCATCCACATCCATCCAGTAGGCCTGGCGCAGGATGGTGGCCAGGGCGGCGGCACCGCAGCTGAAATCGGTTTTCTGTTCCACCAGGTTGGCGAACTTGCGTTCACGGATGCTCTCGACCTTCTTGAAGATCACGCCACCGCCGGGCATGGCGGCAATCGCCATTTGCCCCGCCCAAGTCGGGCCGGTGAGCAATAACAGGAGGGTGAGGGCGATGATCCGCATGATCGAATGGCCTGGTGGACACTGGAATAAAAAGGGGCCTTGTTGCCAAGGCCCCGTTGCATCAGAAACGTACGCCGGAGGAAATCACAGTGGTGTTGCCCTGCTGATTGCCCACGCCTGCAGCAAT
Organism: Pseudomonas sp. I8001; assembly: GCF_013385345.1. Classification (NCBI taxonomy): domain Bacteria; kingdom Pseudomonadati; phylum Pseudomonadota; class Gammaproteobacteria; order Pseudomonadales; family Pseudomonadaceae; genus Pseudomonas; species Pseudomonas sp. I8001. The sequence continues at coordinate 12,585 of NZ_JACAQC010000050.1, read as the reverse complement.
GTTGGCGCCCAGGTTGCCCGAAGAGCCATTAAGCGAGTTGTTGGCGCTGGCGTTGTTCACGACAGGCAGGTAAGTGTGGCTACCCCATGGGCCAGACTGAGTGGCCACGGTATTGAGGAAGGTGTTGTCGACGCTGGTTTGAGTGGTGTTGCTCGAAGCAGCGGCGGCGGCACCACTGGCAGAAGCAATTGCCAGTTGGTTTTTCTGTTGGTTGAAGTTACCCGCGGCAACGCTCACACCCAGGTTGCCGGAGCTGCCGTTGGCCGAGTTGTTGAGCGAAGCGTTGTTGTGGGTAGCCACTTGCACCGAGACGTTGTTGTGGTTGTCTTGGGTAATGGTACCCAGGGCAAACACGGCATCTGCATCACCGGCCGCGATGGCGGTCTGGTTGTCTTGTTGGTTGCCGTCACCCGAGGCAATGTTGGCCTGGGCGTTGCCGCTGCTGCCGTTCAACGAGTTGTTGGCCGACGCGTTGTTCTGGGTGCCCAGGTTGAGCACGCCATTGTGGTTGCTCGATTGCGCATCGGAAACGGCGGCTACTGCAGCGGTAGGCTGATGAGTAGGTGGGTTGGCATGTGCGGCGGCAGCCATGATTGCAGCGAGAGCGAAGGCCAGTGGTTTAAGAGCCATTGTAGTTTTCATGGTATTTCCCCTTGCTTCTAATTAGTTGGTTAAGTGTTGGTACGGTCCAGCTTCGAGCTCCAATGAATCATTGGATCTGTACGTTCAGGGCGTTAGCCATGCGGTTCCCCACCCCGGCACTCTGATTCACCTGTACCACTCCACGGCTGCCGGTGAAGGCCTGGTCGCTTGTGACGACCTGGCGGCTGCCAGTGGTAGAGGTGAACCCTGAGTTTGGTGACAGCGCCACGTTCTGTTGCGACATGACGCTGTCGTCGATGCTTTGCGGGCCAGCATTCACGCTGATCCGCACCGCATTGATCATCTGGTTGCTGGCCCCGGCCGACTGGTTGACGCCCAGTACACCGCTGCCATTGCTGAAAGAGCTGCCCTGGATCGCCACCTTGGCGTTCTGGGAGCGATCGGCCGGTGCGCCGCCGATGGTCTGGCTGAGGGCGCCGCCCGCCTGGGAGTTGCTGCCCGCCGAAATCGCGCGGCTGTTGAGCTGTTGTTGCTGACTGCCGGCCGCCTGGTTGATCGAGACGATGCCGTTGTATTGCTTGCCGGAGTTGTCGATCACTGCGCTGTTGTCAGCCATGGCCGCCGAGCAGCCCAGGATCGCCAGGAACAACCAGGAATGGTTCATCTCACTGGCCTCCCATCAGGCTGCCGATATTGTTCAAAGGCGCCATGCCGCGGGAGATTGAGCCGTTGATCTGCCCCGAGAGGCTGGAGCCGCCACCATGGCCGGCCGCTGCGCCGCCACCAAGGCCTACGCCACCCCCGTTGTTGGTCAAGCCGGGAAGGTTGCCGCCAGGCAGGATGGCGCGAGTGATGCTGGAGCCGCTGCTGATGTTGGCGTAGTCGTTGTCGCTCAGCTCGCTGGTGGCCCGCAGGATCTGTGGAGAAGAATTGGCATTGACGGTGACCGGGTTGGGGTCGACGCCAGCGGTGCGGCCAGCCATGTGGCCCTGGACGGTGCGCTGAATCACGATCACACCGTCGCCTGCCGCGAGCACCGGGAGGCTCACGCTGGTACTCAGTACACAGCTGATCAGCAGAAGGCTCAATGAGCCTGGATTAAGTGTCTTCACGACGGCATTCCTTATTCTTGGCGCTGACCCTAAACAGCGCTGTCAGGAAGAGAGCAGGAGCTGTGCCGCTTTTGAATTTGTGATGACATTCATGGGGTTATGAGCGCGGGAGAAAGAACGCGCAGTGGATGTGTTTCAATTGTGAGACGACAGGTCCCTGTCCAGCCCGCCTGGCAGGTGTCTCAGGGATGAAACACTGCGCGCCGTAAACCCGGCACTCCGCAGCCGGCTGTCAGCTCAGCCGGTGCAAGTGTTTCAAAAATGGACGATTTGACGCAGGCAGCATCCGGGAGGAGGGCGCAGGCCCATGACCCTGGCTCAGCTCTTTGGGGTTTTACGCGGAATGGAATTGAGCACGGGGTTGCCGTCCTGGTTCTGGGTCAGGTAGACCGGCAGGACCTTGGGCAGGGAGGGGACGAGGTTGGACACCTCGTTGATGTTGTAGATGCCACCAATGCGGATCGCGCCGGTGCCGGCGTCGGCCAGCATCACCGGTTTGCTCAGGTAGCGGTTGATCAACGGCAACGCGTCGGCCAGGGCCAGATTGTCGAGGATCAGCTTGCCGTCACGCCAGGCCAGGGCGGTGTCGCCCGGGGCAATCGGCTGGGCCAGGGGGCTGGCGTCGCCACGGTTGTAACTGGCCTGCATCCCGGGTGACAGGCGCAGGCCGCTGTGGGCGTCGTCGCTGCTCACCAGCACCGAGCCTTGCAGCAGCATGACCCGCACATGGTCTTCGTATTTCCAGACATTGAACTGAGTGCCGGTCACCCGAACCTGGCCGTCACCGGCGTGGACGATAAACGGATGCTGCGCGTCATGGCTGACCTTGAAAAACGCCTCGCCTTTTTTCAGGGTAACCCGGCGCTGATCCTTGAAATTGCTGTAGACCAGTTCGGTGCCCAGATTCAGTTCAACCTGGCTGCCGTCGTCAAGGGTGACCTGGCGCAAGCTGTTTTCAGCTTCGTAATGGTTGTACGAGCTGGGCAGCCAGCCTGCTTCCCAGCCGGTAAAGGCCGCCAGTGGCAAGGCCACCAGGCATATCGCCGCCGCTACCGCGTAGTTCCTCAAACGGCTGCGAGGTTGTCGTCGCGCCACGACGGGGGCCGGCTCGCTGCGGGGCAAGTGATCGGCAACGTCCCAGATTTCCAGCATCGCGGCGTATTCGAAGGCATGCAGTGGATGCGCATCGTGCCACTGCTCGAAGGCCTGACGCTCCGCCGTCGTGCAATCGCCAGCGTGCAGACGCATGCACCAGTGCGCAGCGGCATCGGTGATGGCGTCATATTCGGCTTCTGATAGGGACTTATCTGTCATTAACTCATCCTGATTTCCGACATTCTAACCTCCACAGCAGGACGGCGAGAACAGCCATCATGGCGAATGCACATCAATTGGAACTAATTCTCGTCTGCAGGGCCCTAAAAAATTCAGGACCGGTAACACTCATTCCCTAATGGAGCACGAAAATGCTTAAGAAAACCTTAGCCGCCGTTGTCGCAACCACCGCCTTGCTCAGTGCTGGAGCCGCCCTGGCGGACAAACCGGGCGCAGGCTGGATCACCATCGAAAAAGCCATCGAGACCGCCAAGACCAAGGCTGGTTACGTCCAGATCTACAAGATCGAAGCCGATAACGATGGCTATTGGGAAGGTGAGGGGCGCAAGGCCGATGGCGTGGTCTATGAGTTCCGCATCGACGGTGAGTCGGGCAATGTGTTGCGCGATCAGAAAGACTGAATGAACTGACGGGTGCGGGCGTTCGGCCCGCACCCTGTCTGTTACGGTGTGGCTTCGGCAATCGAAGGCACGGGGTCCAACTGGCGCCCCAGGGTGGTGATCAGCAAGGTCAGTGAGTCGGCGTTATCCATCTGTGTGTTGAACCGCCGCGTCAGGTTGGTTTTGAAAATTCCCCGCGCATTGCTCAAGTCCACGCCTCCGGTCGTGGCAAGAATCTGCTGCCTGATGTAGTCATCTTCCGGGTCGGTCCCCAGGTCGAATCCGGTAGGCCCCCACGCGTCCGTTGATTTGAACAATTGCCCAACAGGCGTGTTGATCGAGTACGCATTCTCCTGCACGTTGCGCAGCCAGTCCTGAAGAACGCGACCGGCTTGGGTCTGTACTTCAATCAGGTCGGAAAAAGGTGATGTGGAATTGAGGTACGCGACGTCGGCGGTATTGCTCACGATATGAGTCAACTCATGAATCAAGGTGGCCGCGCGGGCATGGGCTCTTTGGTCGAAGTGATTGATCAGGCGCCCTTCGAAATCGGCCGTAGGGGGGTTGAAGAAGTTTTCAGTGAGGTAGATGCGTCGATCCGGGTCGCCGTCGATGGTAAACGCCCAATGCCGTTCGGGTTCGGCAATATGCGCACCGGAGACGAAACGCCGGGAATTGAGCGAGTAGAGTGCCGGCTCCAGCGCCTCATCGAGAATGTCGGTCACCGTGTCCATGAGCTTTTGCGCGAGGGTTGGCGGAAATTTGGCCGGGCCGGTGTCGGCGTCTATCGGGATGCCAAAGAAGCGGTTGATGAAGCGATGCACCCGGGTCACGGGCGGATACTGGTGGTCGAGCAGCTTCAGGTTCTGCTGGCAGTTGTGCAGGTAGAAGGTTGCCAGGTCCAGTGCCTCGACGATCGCCTGGGCCCTGGAGGGCGACACACGCCGAATCTCGGCCAGGCCGCGGGCCTCGACGTTCATCACCTGGTCCACGGCTGTCCGCACCTCACGGCGGTCCATCATTGCACTCCATCCGGGGCCGTGGCGGCGAACTGATGCGCCCGGGTCCAGGGTCCATTTGCGGTTGGCATCCAGGCGCACAAACGGTCCTTTGGACCGTGCACTGAAAAGCCGCCAATGGCCTTCGACCTGCCTGGCGCGGTAGACCTTGCCTGCGCACGGCAGGTAATGCCGGTTGTCCGTCGCTGTGTAGACGCCCGTGTTGCCTGCCGTCAGGCCCTCCAGGCTGATGTCGCAGGCTTCGTACGCTTGCAGCCGGGTTCGGGCCCGGGCGGTGACGTCGATGTCGTGCCAGGCACTGGCCGTTTGCGTCGGCGCGGGTTGCGCGGGGGCGGTGCCTGGTGTCGAGGGTTCATCCATCAATGCGCGGATCGAGGCCATTTGCACGACACCGCCGATGAAGGTTTGCAGCGCCTCGCGCCAGCGGTGTTGCTGCAAGTCTTCGGCAGAGGCCTGGAACAGTTTGTAGCTTTGCCAGATCACCAGCGGCACCATCAGTTTGCCCGGCAGCAGCGCCTGCGCGTGCTGCAGTCCGCTGCTGAACAAGGCTTTGAGGGTGTCCCAGGCTGACCGGCCGTTGGCCTGGGATTGCTGTTCAAACAGGTTCGAGATCAATCCGATGTTGTCGCGGTACAACTGCTTGAGGGCGTGGCCCTTGATCGGATTGGCCCCCAGGGTGATTTCCGAGGTTCCCCCGACCGTGCTGGCCCAGAGGTGTCTATACGTGGCTTGCTCAGCCTCTGGCAGGCGACCGATCACCCAGTCCTGCAAGGGGCCGGGCAGGTTGAGCCGGCGAATCAGATCCGCCTCGTTGTCGAACTCCTGGAACGCCTGTTGCGGCCCATAGGGCGCATACATCACCAGCGGAGTGCTTTCGACGGCACTGATCAAGTAGACCCCAAGGGCCTTGATGGACCGGGCCCCCGCCGTGGCGATCAACTCCAGCGGACGCACTGTCGAGGTCGCGCCCTCGACCGCTGCGCGGGCGAGCGCGTCCGGCATGTCGAGGACCTGTTCGACCAGGCTCAGGCCCGCGGGTGATAACAGTTCCTGCAGCCTCAGCGCGTGGGCATTTTGCAACAGTTGCCAGGGCAGTTGCCGAATAAACCGGCGCTCCCGCACATCTGCGCCCGGCTTGCCCGGGGTGAGTTTTTCGACCAGGCAAGCCTGGTGGTCCTGCTTGAGGGGCAGGCGCGCGAGGATCTGGCGCACCACAGCAGGTGTCAGGCCGGCGGCTGTGGACTCGACATCGAATGCAGCAGCTTGCTGGCTGACGTGATTGAGGGCGTAGTCCACCAGGTTCTGCCGCTGGCCGGCCAATACCAGCTTGGGCAGGATGTAGACGTCTTGCGGGCGCACGTCATAGGGCTGCAACAAGTCGATGAGCTTGCTGCCGAGATACGCTGGCAGCGGCAGGAAATCGTCAAGGTAGTCCTTGTCGTCCGTGAGGCTGTGGCGGTATTGCTCAAGGATTTCGACATGGCGACGCTGTTGGCTGACAGACGCCATCCCCAGCCAGGCGGGCAGTGATTGTTGTGCCATGAAGGTCTGGGCGATTTGTGAGGCATGGCCCAGGTCGTTGGCCGGCAAGGCCTTTTCCAGCCCCCCGAGACGCTTCAGCAAGGCGTCCCCTGAGAGCGTCAGGGTGAGGCAGTGAGCCCGTTGTGCCCTGTAATGATCAATCCAGGACTGCTGGCAGTGCTGTGCGACCGGGCCGTTGATCAGCATGAACTGACCGAGTGCGCAGGCCTGGTGCGGTTTGAGATAGCGCGGGTCGAGATTGGCCAGTAGCTGCCTGCGAAGGTCCGGGGCGGCCAGTCGTCGTTGCAGTTCTGTCTGCAACTGGCTGACGTTGGCGAAACTCTCCAGGCCGCGCGCCGGCGTCCACAGCACGGCCCGGCCTGAGTGGGACGGGGCCAGGCCACCGCGTTCGGTGAGCATCAAGCAATGCGCCAGGGGCACCCGTTGCGTCAGGCCCTCGGGTTCGACGGTCAACGCATAGGCATCCGGGATGAATCCACCCAGGCCCTGGCGCCGGCGGCGATCAGGGTGTTGAAGATCAAACACCGTCTGCGCGATCGCCTCATCACGCGCGTCCAGGCTGTTGTTGAGGCGCCTGAGCCTGGCTTCGCCCTGGATCGCCACCGCCATGGCATGGGCCATCGGCGCCTTGAGCTGTTCCAGGTATTCGCGGGGAATATCGGCAATGTTGGAGTGATGAAACTTGACCAGTGCGGCATCGAGCACTGCGTTGGCTTGCGCTATGTCCAGGCCGCCCAGCGGTGTGACAGCCCCATCGCCCTGGCTGGCGTAAAGGCCATAGTGCGGCGTTTGCGGAATCGGCCCGCGCTTGTGTATCAGGCGCGCAAGAAAGTAACTGCGCAGGCTCTGGCTTTCCAGGGGCGCAGTGGCGGGTGTCGCGCTTGCGCTGGCGGCGTAGCGATTGACGTAGATCTTGCCGGGATCGTGGCCAGCCAAGCCGCGGCGGTTGAACTCGGCGGTGAGCGCCTGATTGACGGTGTTCGCCAATGTGGGTTGCGCTCGCACCTGGGTTGCCAGCGTGTCCTGGATATCGGTCATCTGCTTTTGCAGCAGGGCGGCACGTTCGGCGGCCAGCGACACCGGGCGAGTCGGGTCGGCCAGTACCGAATGAGGCGTCCAGCGTCCCGCGGTATCCAGGCCCGGGAGGTGGCTGTCGACCATGTACCGCACATCCAGCGCGTAGTCGAGCAAGGCGGAGGGGTCAATGCCGGCGCGGGTGCGTCGGTACAGGTCGAGTGCGTAGCGTAGGTTCTGTTGCTGCTTGCCGATGATGGTTTCGAGCACCTGCTCAAACAGATTGCCGGCGATGGGAGTGCCGGAAAACTGCGGCGTCTTGAACCCCACAAACAGCGCCCGCTCCTCCAGGGACATCAGGTTGTAGAGGTCGTCTTCATAGCCTGGCGCCTTGACCATGGCCTTGAGGGTGTCCATCAGGTCGTCGTAGGTCCCGAGCACCTGCAGGCCCTTCTCGGGGGTGTAGAGAAAGGTCTGCGAATTGCCGATCATCAAGGTGCTGGCCAGCTCGACGGCGTTGCTCGGCTGCTCCCAGATCTGTACGTTCTCGACGCGCAGCGTCTGGCTGTTCGGGGGGGCCTCGTTACCCCGGGAAGAGTACAGCGCTGCCAATGCCCGGCTTTGCTCCGGACTGATGATGGATTGCTGGCGCTTGAACAGCAGATCCAGTTGCGCATTGGCGGCCATGGCCCGGGCGAACCAGGCCCGACGCGACACGCCCGGTGCGATCTCGCTGTTCCAGAACGTCTCCAGTGCACTGTGCAGGAACGGGATCAGTTGGCCGGCTGCTTGTTTGATCGCGGTTTCCCAACGCTGCGTGTCGCGGGCCTTGGCGTCGGCAGGCCGCTTGGGGTGGAAGAACTCCCGGGTTTGCCCGGCGGGCCAGGCTTGTTCACGGTAGTACAACAGCACCGCGTCATTGAGTTGCAGCGAGTCGAGCCAGCGAGGCACCGTGTACCCAACGGGCTGTATGGCGAAAAAACTCACGTGGGCTTCGTCGGGGCTGAGCCCGGGGAACAGTGGGCGGCAGACGCTTTCGAGCAGTTTTGAAAGCAGGGCGCCGAGGGCGGGCAACTGTTTCAACGCCGCCAGCAGCGCCTGGCGATTATTCTCCTGATAGCGCCTTAGGGTTTTTTCCTGTTCACCCAATACGTCGCCGAGCATGGCCTCCGGTGTCAGCACCAGTCGGTTGTCGAGTAGCGGCGATGGTTGTTGCTGCAAGGGCAGGAAGTACAGCAGTTGCGTGGCGCTGTCCGGGGTTTTCAAGCGCTCGGTCAGTGCTGTCAGCAAGTGGGCGGGGCTTTCGAATTTTTCCAGGCCGCCGTACGGGGTGTAGAGCCAGGCATGTGGGTAGGCGCTGGTTGAACTCATCATGAAGCTGCCGGCCAGTTCGACGGCATTGGCAGTGCTTTTATTCAACCAGATGCGCTGCGCGATCATTGGCGGCGACTGTTGGCGACGGCCTGCATCGCTGGCAAAAAACACCTTGCCGAGAAACTCGATGTCCCTGCTGTCGATGTTCAGCTGGCGCTCACGGTCCAGCGCCCTCCAGCCCACGCGCATGGCTTCGGGGAAAAAATACGGGAGAGGGGTGTGGCTCATCATCCTGATCCTTGAAGAGTTGCGTGCCTGCAACCTATCCAGGCCTGGCGCCACGAGGGGCTAGATATGTCTGGCGCTCCCTGTCGACAGCCATGGGGCAAACCCTGTCTAATCGACGGACCGATTCTTGTACGCTGTTGCCCATTCCAATAATTAAACGGGAGCTTCAGATGTCTGCATCGCCTTTGGATGTCGAGTCTTCATCAGAGCGACTCAGTTATGCGCAATTGACCGACCTGCTGCGCCAGGTGTTTGTCCGCCACGGTACGTCGGCCGATGTGGCCCAGGTGCTGGCCGAGAACTGCGCCAGCGCCGAGCGCGACGGTGCCCACAGCCACGGTGTATTCCGTATTCCCGGTTACGTCTCGACCCTGGCCAGTGGCTGGGTCAACGGCAAGGCGGTGCCGGTGGTCGAGGATGTGGCCAGCGGGTTTGTGCGGGTGGATGCGGCTAACGGCTTCGCCCAGCCCGCGCTGCAAGCCGCCCGTGCGCTGTTGGTGGAAAAGGCCCGCAGTGCCGGGATTGCCTTGCTGGCGATCCATAACTCCCACCACTTCGCGGCGCTTTGGCCGGATGTCGAGCCTTTTGCTGAAGAAGGCCTGGTGGCCTTGAGCGTGGTCAACAGCATGACCTGCGTGGTGCCCCACGGCGCCGACCGCCCGCTGTTCGGCACCAACCCCATTGCCTTCGCCGCGCCCCGCGCCGATGGCCTGCCGATCGTGTTTGACCTGGCCACCAGCGCCATCGCCCATGGCGACGTGCAGATTGCCGCGCGCAAGGGCGAACGCCTGCCACCCGGCATGGGCGTGGACAGCCTCGGCCAACCGACCCAGGACCCCAAGGCGATCCTCGAAGGCGGCGCGCTGCTGCCGTTTGGCGGGCACAAGGGATCGGCCCTGTCGATGATGGTCGAGCTGCTGGCCGCGGCCCTCACGGGCGGTAACTTCTCGTTTGAGTTCAACTGGTCCGATCACCCCGGCGCCCGCACCCCATGGACCGGCCAACTGCTGATCGTGATCGACCCGAGCAAGACCGCCGGGCAGAGCTTCGCCGAGCGCAGCCAGGAGCTGGTGCGACAGATGCATGCGGCAGGGTTGCGGCGTTTACCGGGGGATCGGCGCCATCGCACACGGGCGAAGTCGCAGGCAGGCGGAATTGAGATCGAAACGCAGGAATTGAGTCGGTTGCGGGTGTTGGCACAGGCCTGAAGCGAGCTGCGCCCGGGGAGGGCGCAGCCGTTGCATCAGATCAGTTGCGGCGGCCCAGCAACAGGCCGACTACCAGGCCAAACCCGGCGGAAATCGCCACGGTCTGCCATGGGTGGCCACCGATATAGGTTTCGGTGGCATCCACCACCGGCTTGCTGCGCTCGCGCACATTGGACACCGAGTCCAGCGCCTGCTTGAGCTTGATGGCGACCTGTTCACGCAGGGTTTCACCTTCTTCTCCCACCAGTGACGCGCTGCTTTTGAGCAGCTTGTCCGATTCTTCGATCAGTGCGGTCAGTTCACTGAAGGCTTGGTCCTTGATTTGGTCTTCGACGGCTTGGGCGGCAGATTTGCGAGCCATTGGGTTAACTCCTTGCGGGTGAATGTGGCAATGAATGCGCTTGATGAAGAATGGAGTGTTTGAAGCGGGCAAAAGTTGCAGTTTTTTTCCTGTGGTCAGCTTAGGAGAAATCCAGGCCAGGAAATTTCAACCTACAGTGTAAGATGTCACCTATTTGTGCAGCAGGTAATTCAACATGAGCTTCAATCTGGCCAACAAGCCCCTCGCCGAGCGCGCCGCGCTGGAAGATGAAAAGTCCCGTCTCTACGACCTCTGGCAAAGCAACCTGGGCAAGGCCAAGGGTGAGGCCGCCCGCCTGTTTGGCGAACGCGCCAAGCGCAAGGGCAAATGGGCCGAATGGGTGCGTGCAGAACTGGACGGCATGTCACCGCCGGAGTTCTCGAACATGGTGCGCAGTGAAGTCAATCGCCTGATGGCGGCGAAGTAAAACAAGCCTCGATTGCCTCGCGCACCTTGAGCAGCAACGGATCCAGTTGCGCCTGGGTGCGCCAGCCCAGCTCCACCGGGTAACGCGGCAGCGCCAGCGGGCAAGGCAGCTCCCTCAGTCCGGTCATCTGCGCGATGGCCTGGGCCGCATGGCCGGGGATGGTCGCCACCGCCTGGCTGCCCTTGAGCAGGAACGGCAGCGCCGCGAAGTGCGTGGTCGAGGCACCTACGTGGCGGCTCAGCCCCTGCGCGGCCAGGCCCTCGTCGGTGATCCCGATAAACCCGCCGGATGACACCAGCACGTGCTCGCGCCTGACGAACTCGTCGAGGTCGATGGCCTGTTGTCCCGGCGCCAGGCTGTCGGGGTCCACCAGGCACGCGTAATGGCCTTCCCCCAATACCTGCCGGCTCAACCGGCGCTCGGCAAACCCGCCGGCGGTGATTGCCAGGTCCAGGCTGCGGTCGAGCAGGGCGTCGGCAACGATCTGGCTGTGGGTCTGGCGGAACATCAACCGCAGCTTTGGCGCACGCCGGGCAATCTCTTCAATCAGCCGCCGGCCGTAGGCGATTTCGAAATCATCCGATAACCCCACCACCACCGAACGGCCCTGATAGTGATTGCCCAGGGGATCCACCATCGCCAGGCTCTGGCGGCAGCGATCCAGGGCTTCGCTGATCACCGGCTTCAACTGATTGGCCCGCAAGGTGGGCGCCAGGCCCCGGCCGGTACGCACGAACAACTGATCGCCGTACACATCGCGCAAGCGGCGCAGGGCTGCACTGATCGCCGACTGCGTGACGCCAAGGCGCAGGGCGGCACGGCTGGCACTGGATTCGTCGTGCAGGGCCTCGAAGGTTTTCAGCAGGTTGAGATCGATGTTGGCGATATTCATATGGCTCATATCAGTTAGCAGCGAAGCGGGCTTTATTCATGATTGCCGCTGGCCGGAGAATGGGCAACCCCCATTGATACGGAGTGATCGTGATGCCTGTTTCTACCGTGGCTGCGCTGCAAATCGGTTCCTTGCCGGGTGGCAAGGCTGAGACCCTGGAACAGATCCTGTCCTACGAGGACGAAATCCTGCGCAGCGGTGCGCAACTGGTGGTGATGCCGGAAGCGTTGCTCGGGGGTTATCCCAAGGGTGAAGGCTTCGGCACCCAGCTGGGGTATCGCCTGCCTGAAGGGCGCGAGGCCTTTGCGCGGTATTTTGCCAATGCGATTGATGTGCCGGGCGTGGAGACCGAAGCGCTGGCCGGCTTGTCGGCGCGCACCGGGGCGAGCCTGGTGTTGGGCGTGATCGAGCGCAGTGGCAGCACGTTGTATTGCACGGTGCTGTATTTCGAGCCGGTGGGCGGGTTGGTGGCCAGGCATCGCAAATTGATGCCTACCGGCACTGAGCGGCTGATCTGGGGCAAGGGTGATGGTTCGACGTTGCCGGTGGTTGATGCCGCGGTAGGGCGCATCGGTGGCGCCGTGTGCTGGGAGAACATGATGCCGTTGTTGCGCACCGCGATGTACGCCAAGGGTGTTGAAGTGTGGTGCGCGCCGACGGTGGATGAGCGGGAAATGTGGCAGGTGAGCATGCGGCATATTGCCCATGAGGGGCGGTGTTTTGTGGTGAGTGCGTGTCAGGTGCAGGCGTCACCCCAGGCGTTGGGCGTGGAGGTGGCGAACTGGCCGGTGGATCGGCCTCTGATCGCGGGGGGCAGTGTGATTGTCGGGCCCATGGGGGACGTTCTTGCCGGGCCATTGCTCGGTGGGGTGGGGTTGCTGGTGGCGCGGATTGATACGGATGATTTGGTGCGGGCGCGGTATGACTATGATGTGGTTGGGCATTATGCCCGGCCGGATATTTTCGAATTGACCGTGGATGAGCGGGTTAGGGCGGGGGTGCGGTTTATTGTTGACTGAGTACATATCCGTTTCTTCGGTAACGGCGGCTTATGGTTCCGCTCTTACAGCGGCTCACTTTGGAAAAGCCC